>NZ_JASHKU010000040.1:0-52152 GCF_030056875.1 Rhodococcus sp. IEGM 1351
CGGTACCTGCCCACTGTGCCACCACACCTTCCCTACCTAACAAAGTACTACTAGGCGTCGGTCGTGCTGCCCCGTCCGGGAGAAAACATGCTGCTTCAACGACTAGGACGTTCGTTGTTGGGTACTACTTCCGTACCAATCCGTGTCGCAGGGGAGGGACCATGACAGCCGAGAACCAGGGCGACCGCACCGACGTCGACAAGGCGTTGCTCGGGCACACCACCTATCGCAGCCTCGGCGAACAGCAGCTGTCACCCGCCGAGGAGCGATTCGAGAAGGGCCGCCGCACGATCGGGCTCTTTCTGGCGCCGCTGATCACGATCGCGTTCCTCGCCCTGCCGATCGACATACCGCCCAACCAGCAGACGTTGGCCGGCGTGCTGCTCGGCGTCATCGTGCTGTGGGTGACCGAGGCGGTGCCGATCCCGATCGGCGGGCTGCTCGGGGTGGCGATCGTGGTGTTTCTGGGCGTGGCGCCGGCCGACGAAGTTCTCGCCGCGTTCGGATCGTCGACGATCTTCACGTTCATCGGAGCGTTCATCCTCGCTCAGGCGATGCTCAAGCATGGCGTCGCACGGCGCTTCGCGTTTCGGATACTGACCCTGCCGCGTGTCGGCCAGTCCACCACCGGTGTGATCGTCGCGTTCGGCGCGATCACGTGCGGACTCTCGGCGTTCGTATCCAACACCGCGACCGTGGCCATGCTGCTGCCCACCGCCCTGGGCATCCTCGGCGTCATCGCGAAGCTCATGCAGCGCCGCGGCGTCGTCGCCGAGGACTTCGACCCGTTGCGCGTCAGGGTGGGCGCCGCGATCATGCTGATGCTCGCATACAGCGCAAGCGTGGGCGGCCTGCTGACGCCGGTCGGGAGCCCACCCAATCTCATCGGACGCGGGCTCATCGAGGAGGCCACGGGGGAGCGGATCAGCTTCGGGCAATGGATGGTGATGGCCATCCCGATCTGCCTGCTGATGTTCATCGCGCTCGCCATCATCCTGCTGCGCATCAACAAACCGGAGATCCGTCGCATCGAAGGCGTCGCCGACTACCTGGCGGAGCAGCGCGCGGAAATGGGTCCGCTGTCGCGTGCGGAGAAGAACACGCTCATCGCGTTCGGAGTCACGGTGACGCTGTGGATCCTGCCCGGTGTCGTCGCGGTGATCGCCGGCAACGACTCGGATCTCTACAGCACGATCAGTGACCGACTCGACGAGGGCATGGTCGCAGTCTTCGGGGCGGCGTTGCTCTACCTTCTGCCGACCGATTGGGAGAATCGCGAGTTCACGCTGACCTGGCGGGACGCCGCAGAGATCGACTGGGGCACGATCGTGCTGTTCGGCAGCGGCATCATCTTCGGCGCACTGCTCGCCGACACCGGACTCGCCGAGACGATCGGCACCTCCGTCGCCGACTCGCTGGGCCTGACGAGCGTCGTCGCCATCACCGTGTTCGCCGTGCTGCTGGCCATCGCCGTATCGGAGACGACGAGCAACACGGCGTCGGCGGCGGTCGTGGTGCCGATCGTGATCCCGGTGGCGTTGGCGGCCGGGGTCAACCCCTTCGTGCCTGCGCTCGCGGCCACGTTCGCCGCGTCGTTCGGCTTCATGCTGCCGGTCTCGACGCCGCAGAACGCCGTGGTCTACGGCTCCGGAGCCGTCCGGATCACCACGATGATCCGAAGCGGAATATCCTTCGACATCGTCGGCGCGATCCTGATCATCGTCTTCCTGCCCTTGATGATCGCCGTGGTCGGCCTCGGCGGTGGGTGATCAGGCGGTACGGACTCCCAGTACCCGAAGGGCCAGTTCCTCGATTTCGTCTCGGTAGCGCGGTCGGGTGTGCAGGTGCCGCAACCGGGAAAGGTCGTTGACCAACCCGATTGCGGCGAGCACGGTAGTCCGGGTCTCGTGGGTGTCGGTGCCGAGGAGATGTACCCACTCGTCGATGTACTCGCGTTGAGCCGTGCGGGACTGCGACTGTGCCTCTTCGGGTAAATTCGTCGACTCCTCGATGAGGATGCCGATGGCACTGTCGGGTGCCGACACGGCCGAGGCGTACGAGTGCACCACCAGAGCGAGCGCGTCCTCGCGGGAGCGCGCACCGGCAAGCGCCTGGACCAACCCCATCCGCAGGGACTCGGTGCCTCGGACGAGGATCGCCTGGAGCACCTCGGCCTTGCCGGCGAAGTAGGTGTAGATGCTCGAACTCGCCATCCCCGCGGCGGCGCCGATGTCGTCCATCGTCACCGACTGGTAGCCGCGCCGCCGGAACAGGGAGATGGCGGCGGTCAACAGGGTTTCACGACGGGAAGCGTGAGCGAAGCCGGAGACGTATGCCTCCTCGGCAGGTATCTCCTCGTCGTGCCGGATCGGAGCGCTCCGCAGCCGTTCGCACAGCTCCAGCAGCAGGCTCTCCAAGCGTTTGCGCGGCAAGGTCGTTCGGTGCCGGGCTGGACTGAGGGCGACGCTCGACATGGCCCAGGCCAGCAAGTCGGCGTCCGCAGTGGTGAGGTCGGGGCGTTCGGAGCGGAGGGCGTCGGCGATGCGTGCCGGGACCGACTGAACGGCCGTCCGCACCTCGGCCCGGCGTTCGGGAGCGAGGTGGCGGGCTTCCTGGTCGAACAGGACCGCGCGGAAATCGTTGTCGAGGCAGTAGCGGAACAGGGCCAGACAGTTCGAGGCCGAGTCCTCGGGGTCGACGTCGTCGAGGGTGGCCGTGATCGACGAGGCGGCATTGAGTATCGCCTGTGCCAGAAGGTCCTGCTTGTTCGGGAAATGGCGGTACAGCGCCCCCGCGGTGATTCCCACCGCGGAGGCGATGTCCTCCATGTTCACCCCGTGGTAGCCGCGTCTCCCGAATTGCTCTCGGGCCACCGTGATGATCTGCGCTTTACGGTTGCGCGGCCGCGGCGTCTTCTTGGCGGACGGCTCGACAGCAGGTGTGTCGTCCGATGTGTCGATCGTCATTGCAGCCTCGGGGTGTCAGTGCGCGGTGCGGTCGGCCAGGTCGGAGAACTGCCGGCGGAGTTCTCTCTTGAGTATCTTGCCAGCCGGCGAGACCGGCATCTGCTCCACGATCGTGATGCTCCGTGGCGACTTGTACCCGGCGATCAGTTTCTTGGCGTGGGCTCGCACGTCGTGGCAGGTCAGTGACGTGCCCGGTTTCATCACCAGAAACGCGTGCACCCGCTCGCCGAACCGATCGTCGGGAACACCGATCACCGCACACTGCACCACATCGGGATGAGAGGCGAGAGCATTCTCGACTTCGGTCGAGTACACGTTCTCTCCCCCGGAAATGATCATGTCCTTCAGTCGGTCCACCACGAACAGGTAGCCGTCCTCGTCCATGTAGCCGCCGTCGCCGGTGTACAGCCAGCCGTCGCGCAGCGCCGCCGCGGTCTCTTCCGGTCGATTCCAGTAACCGGTCATGATGTTGCCGCCACGGGCAATGATCTCGCCGACCTCGCCGCGGGGGAGTTCGTTGCCTCGGTCGTCGACAACCCGCACCTCGACGTGACCCATCGGCCGACCGGCCGAATTGAGCCGGGTGGCCGCGTGGTGGTCGTCGGCGCTGAGCGAGGTGAGTCCGGGGCCGGCCTCGGTCATCCCGTAACCCTGCACGAAATCAGCTTTCGGGAAGGCGCGCTGGGCCTGGCGTAGCAGGGTCTCGGAGATCGGGGACGCGCCGTACTGAATTGCGGTGATGCTGGACAGGTCGCGGATCTCGCGCTCCGGGTGGCGCAGCAGCATCTGGATCATGGTCGGTACCAACAGCATCGAGTTGATCCGCCGCTCTTCGATCAGTCGCAGCGCCGCGGCCGGTTCGAACGACGGCAACATCACCAGGATGCCACCGGCAATGTTCTGGCCGTTCCAGCTGGCCAGTGCAGCGAGGTGGAACATGGGTGCGGACAGCAGGGCGCGGCCGCCTGCGACGGCGGTGTGATTGGCGGCCAGCGACCCGAGGCTCGCGGTCATCAGGTTGAGGTGGGTGAGCATGACGCCCTTGGGGCGGCCGCTGGTACCACCGGTATAGAAGATCCCTGCCAGGGTGTCTCCGCCCACGCGCAGGTCTTCGACGGGTTCCGCGGTGGCGACCAGGTCTTCGTAACGGAGAAGCCCGTCCGGTGTCGGTTGGTCGCCGCAGTGCACCACTGCTCGCAGCGACGGGAAGAGTGTGCGCATCTCGTCCAGCAGCGGTACGAAGGTGTCGTCGACCAGCAGTACCGTCGTCTGCGAGTCTTCGAGGGCGAACGCGATCTCGGCGGCGCTCCAGCGGGTGTTGAGCGGGTTGACCACGCCGCCTATCCACCAGGTAGCGAAGAAGTACTCGTGGTACCGGTCGGAATTGAGCGACAGCATGCCGACGCGGTCGCCGACCCCCAGACCGAGACCGAGCAGAGCGCCCGCGAGGCGGGCGACCCTGTCTCCGGTCTCGCTGCTGGTGTGGATGCGGTCCCCGCACACGGTCATGGGCTGGTTCGGGCGTTGCTGCACCGCGCGATGCAGTGACTGAGTCAAGTACATGGGGACCCCTCCTGTCGGGGATAGTTAGCGGCTGCCGCCGTCGCAAACCAGGCACTGGCCGCTGACGTAGTCGGTCTCGGGCAGGCACAGGGCGAACACTGCGCCCGCTGCCTCGTCGGGACGGCCGGCCCGGCCCAGCGGGATGGACCGCTCAGCTGCGGCGAGCAGCTGGGGGTTGACGCCGACCTTGATCTCCCGGCCTTCGACGTCGATGGTGGCGTTGCCGTCCGCCGACGCCTCCGTCAGGCGGGTGTTGATCAGGCCGTAGGCGACCGCGTTGACATTCACCCGGTAGCGGCCCCACTCGCGGGCGAGGGTCTTGGTCAGTCCGATGATGCCGGCCTTGGCGGCGGCGTAGTTGGACTGGCCGGCGTTGCCGACGACACCGGCGTTGGAGGAGATGTTGACGACCTTGCGGTGGTAGTCGGTCGGGTTCGCCTTGATGTACGGCTGCGCGGCACGCAGGATCTGGAACGGTGCCTTCAGGTGCAGATCCAGGATGGTGTCCCACTGCTCGTCGGTCATCTTCTGGATGACGTTGTCCCAGGTGAAGCCGGCATTGTTGACGATGATGTCGAGGCCGCCGAAGGTGTCGACGGCGGTGGCGACGAAGCGGTCCGCGAAGCCTTCCTCGGTGACCGAACCGATACTGGCGACGGCCTTACCGCCGGCTGCGACGATCTCCTCGACCGTCTCCTTGGCCGGGCCCGGGTCGAGGTCGTTGACGACGACGCTGGCGCCCTCGGCCGCGAACTTCATGGCGATGGCACGGCCGATGCCGCGGCCGGATCCGGTGACGATGGCTGTCCTGGTGTCGAGCTTGCCCATGAGCGGGACTTCCTTTCGGTGGTGTGGCGAAGGTCAGGCGGCGACGACGGCGTCGCCGCGGAGGGTGACCGTTCCGTCGGCGAGGGTGACGGTGAGGTCCAGATGGGCCAGGCCGTCCTCGACCTTGGTCACGGTTCCGGTGCACGTCGGCTTCGCGTGCAGCGGGGTGATGGCGGCGAATCGTACGCCGTAGGAGCAGAGTCGTTCCTGAGGAACGTAATTGGTCAGCAGTCGGCCGAGGTAGGCCATCGACAGCATGCCGTGGGCGAACACGTCGTCCATGCCACCGGAGCGCGCGACGTCGAGATCGATGTGCATCGGATTGTGGTCACCGGACGCGCCGGCGTAGAGCGCGAGCGTGGTGCGGCTGATGCCGGCGAGCTGCAATTCCGGGAGGGAGTCGCCTGTTTTCATTTTTCCGCCTTCGGGTTTCGGACGACGAGGGTGTTGGTGAGGCGGGCGATCGGCTCACCGTCGCGGGTGACGTCGACCGTTCGGACGAGGAAGTCCAACGCTCCGTTCTTCTTCGAGTACACGTCGGTGACTGTGCCGTTGTAGGCCAGCGTGTCGCCGGCATAGGCCGGCGAGTGGTACTTGAACGCCTGCTCGCCGTGCAGCACGTACCGCATGTCGATCCCGAGTTCGCGGATGAGGGCGAACGGGTCCGGCTTCTCCATGTCCAGGCAGAACAGGAAGGTCGGCGGCACGAGTACATCGCGGTGCCCGGCCGCCTTGGCGGCCTCGGTGTCGAAGTAGATCGGGTTGGTCTCGCCGATGGCCTGCGCGAAGAAGCGCAGACGTCCGCGCTCGACGACCACTTCGTGACCGGGGATCACCTTGCCGACGACGGCGGAGTCGAGAGCCATGTCAATCCACCTTCTTGAAGACGCTCACGACGCACGCGCCGCCGAGACCGAGGTTGTGCTGCAGGCCGATCCGCGCACCCTCCACCTGACGCGCCCCCGCCTGACCGCGGAGTTGCCACACGAGTTCGGCGCACTGGGCCAGTCCGGTGGCGCCGAGCGGGTGGCCCTTGGAGAGCAGACCACCCGAGGGGTTGGTGACCACGCGGCCGCCGTAGGTGTTGTCGCCGTCGAGGATGAACTTCTCGGCGGTGCCCTCGGGGGTCAGACCCAGTCCCTCGTAGGTGATGAGCTCGTTGGCGGAGAAGCAGTCGTGCAGTTCGACGACCTGTACGTCCTCGGGGCCGATGCCCGCGGCCTCGTACACCTGGGCGGCGGCCGCTGCCGTCATGTCGTAGCCGACCACCTTCATCATGTCCCGGTCCTCGAACGTGCTGGCGGTGTCGGTCGTGAGGGCCTGCGCCTCGATCACCACGTCCGCCGCAAGCCCGTGCTTGCGGGCGAACTCTTCGCTGCACACCACCGCCGCTGCGGCGCCGCAGGTCGGTGGGCAGCACTGGTATCTGGTCAAGGGGCCGAAGATGTGGGGCGACTCGAGCACCTGCTCCTCCGTGAGCAAGTCACGGAAGACGGCATTGGGGTTGTGGGCAGCGTGCTTGCGGGCCTTGACCGAGATCTTCGCGAACGTCTCCGGCTTCGTGCCGTACTTCTGCATGTGGGAAACGCCCGCGCCGCCGAACAGCTGGGCCGCGCGCGGGGACGTCTCGTCGACGCCCTGAATCTCCGTCATCAGGTTGTCGAATCGGAACATCGGCGCCGGGCGGTCGTCCCAGACCCGCTTGAGCGCACCGGGTTTCATCTGTTCGAACCCGACCGCCAGAGCGCACTCGACGGCACCACTGGCGACGGCCTGGCGGGCCAGGTACAGCGCCGACGAACCGGTGGCGCAGTTATTGTTGACATTGAAAACCGGGATTCCGGTCAGGCCGACTCCGTACAGCGCGGCCTGGCCGGCCGTGGAGTCGCCGTACACGTACCCCACGTAGGCCTGCTGAACGAGGGAGTACTCGATGCCGGCATCACGCAATGCTGCGCGGGCAGCGGTCTCACCCATGACGTTGTAGTTCTCGCTCTTGCCGGGCTTGGTGAACGGGATCATCCCGACTCCGGCGACGTGGACCTTGCGAGTCACATCTGACTCCTCTCTGATCGAATCGATATTTACTTAACACGACCCGACAGATTCTGTCCACCACGCTCGGCCTGCCGTCTTGCAGCAGCTTTTCCAATTCACAGGCGTGACCGCCAGAAGTGGTCGACGTCTTTCAGTGAACTATTGCCCTTTGATGCCGGATGATGATTTACTTTTTCGAATCGGGGTGGTTCGCGTCACAGTTCGCTCCGAGCCCCCGAGTCTCCGCGCCGCGCAGCCGTCGCCATTGCCCGAGAGGATCGATGAGAATGACATCGAGCAAGCAGGACGTTTCCCCCGTTGTGTCACCCGAAGTAGGAGGGGAGTCCCGCGTGCGGGCCTGGGGCCTCACCGGAATTCTGGTGCTGTTGGTCGTCGTCAACTGGGCCGACAAGGCCGTCTTCGGGCTGGTTGCCCAGCCGCTGGCCACAGAGTTCGGTCTGACCTCCGCCCAGATCGGGCTCGTAGGCAGTGCATTTTTCCTGGCATTCACCGTTGGCGGCTTCTTTGCCGGGGTGTTGCACAAGTGGATGTCGTTGCGCTGGCTGCTACTGCTGTTGTGCCTGGCCTGGGCAGCGTCGATGGTGCCGCTGGTGGTCGTTGCTGGCTTCACGATGCTGTTGATCAGCCGGATGGCGCTGGGATTCTTCGAGGGGCCGTCGGGGGCGCTGATCCATACCGGCGCCTACTCCTGGCATCCCGTAGAGAAGCGTGGGCTGCCCGGCGCTTTCCTGGCTTCCGGTGCGTCGATCGCCAAAATTCTGATCGCCCCTCTGATGGCCCTGGCCGTCGCGAACTGGGGGTGGCGATCCACGTTCCTCATCCTCGCCATGGTCAGCGTGGTCTGGTCCGTCGTGTGGCTCGTGACCTGGCAAGGAGGGCCCTACGGCAAGCGCCCCGTCAAGAAGGCCGCCGCGAACGTCGACACCGCTGCGCCGACCGCCGACCCCAAGGTGCCATGGTCCCGGATCCTCCGGACACCGACATTTCTCGGCGCGCTCGCCGCAGTCTTCACCATGTACGCTCTCGTCACCGTCGTGCTGACGTGGTTGCCGTCCTACTTCGAGGTCGGCCTGGGCTATTCGCGGGTGCAGGCCGGCACCATGTTCGGGATCCCCAGCATCGCTGGACTGTTCTTCATGTTCCTGTGCACCTCGGTCAGCGACCGGCTGTTGGTGCGCGGCGCCAGTTCCCGGGTGCTGCGCGGCATCGTGCCGGGAATCGCACTGCTGCTGTGCGGCGTCGCACTGATCACCATGCCGTACATCCAGACGCCCATCGTCGCGGTGATGGTCGTCTCGATCGGCTACGGTGTCGGCACCGTCATCATCCCGCTGTTCAATGCCGCGATCTCGGAGATCTGCCCACCGCAGCAGATGGCAGGCGTGCTGGGCGTGTTCATGGCGATGATGGCCACCGGCGGCCTGATCGCCCCGTACCTCACCGGCGTCATCGTCGACAATGCAGCCACCCCCGCCGGCGGCTACGCCTCGGCCTTCCAGATTTTCGGCATCGCCGCCGTCATCGGCGCGGTGATCGCCCTCCTCACCGTCAACTCCGACCGTGACCGCGCCCGAATCCTCGGCTGACGCGGCCGCATTCCCCAACACCCGTCCACGTTAGTCCGCACAAAAGAAGGAAAAGACATGCAGCGCATCGTGTTCAACCAGGAACATGAAGACTTCCGCAAAGTCATCCGTGACTTCATCGAGTCGCAGGTCACGCCGAACTTCGCCGACTGGGAGCGCGAGGGCATGGTGCCGCGCGACTTCTACCGTCAGCTCGGCAAGCTGGGCGTGCTCGGGATGACCGTACCCGAGTCCTACGGTGGAGCCGGCGAGACCAGCTTCAAGTACCAGGCTGTGCTCTCCGAGGAGACCGCCCGCGCCGCAGTCAGTTTCGGTGCATTCGGCGTGCACACCGGCCTGGTGCTGCCGTACCTGCTCACCTACGGCACCGAGGAACAGAAGCAGCGCTGGCTGCCCGGGTTCGTCAGCGGGGACATGATGACCGCCATCGCGATGACCGAGCCGGGCACCGGCTCGGACCTCGCCGGCATCAAGACCACCGCCCGGCTGTCGGAGGACGGCACCCACTACATCCTCAACGGCGCCAAGACCTTCATCACCGGAGGCGTTCAAGCCGACCGCGTCCTCGTCGTCTGCCGCACCTCCCCGGCCACCGAGGAGAACCGCCGCGCCGGCCTCAGCATCCTCGCCGTGGACACCACGAGCGAGGGCTACGAGGTGGGTCGCAAGCTCGAGAAGATCGGTATGCGCACCTCCGACACCGCCGAGCTTTCCTTCACTGACGTGCGGGTTCCTGTCGAGGATCTGCTCGGCGAAGAGGGCGCGGCGTTCGGCTATCTGGCCAACAACCTTCCGCAGGAGCGCCTGATGATCGCGGTCACCACGACCGCCGCCGCCACCGGTGCCATCACGTTCGCCTCCGACTACGTGCGTGACCGCAAGGTGTTCGGCAAGCCCGTCGCCGACTTCCAGAACACCAAATTCGTCATCGCCGAATGCATCGCCAAGGTGGAGGCAGCGCAGGCCATGGTGGACCGGGCCATCGAGCTGCACGAGACCGGCGACCTGAGCGTCGCCGATGCCGCCAAGGCGAAGCTGTTCTGCACCGAGAACGCCGGCGAGATCATCGACAAGTGCCTGCAGCTGCACGGCGGATACGGCTACATGCTCGAATACCCCATCGCCCGGCTGTACGCGGACACCCGCGTCTCGCGGATCTACGGCGGCACCAGCGAGGTCATGAAGACGATCATCGCCAAGTCGGCCGGTTTCTGATCCAGTCCCGCAGGAGCTTTCGCCCTCACGAACAGGAGCATTCACGTGATCGATCCCCGGGTCCGCACCCTCGACTTCGAGACGTACCGGCAGGTGATTCGCGACTTCACCGACGACGAACTGATCCCGCGGGAGAATGAGATGGTCGCCGCCGGTGCGGTGCCCCCGGACCTCGTCCGACGGATGAGCGAGCTCGGTCTGTTCGGCATCACCCTGCCCACCAGCGTCGGCGGCCTGGGGTGGACGGTCGAGCAGCAGGTGCTCCTGACGTTCGAGTTCACCCGGTCGTCGGCTGTGTACCGGTCGCGGTTCTCGACGAGCATCGGTCTGGCCTCACAGATCCTGCTCGAATACGGCACCGCCGTGCAGCGCGAGAGGTACCTCCCCGCGATGGCGGCCGGGGAGTGCGTGATGGCCTTCGCGCTCACCGAGGAGAACGCAGGGAGCGACGCGTCCGCGGTACGGACCACCGCGACCCGGACGCGTGGCGGCTACGTCATCGACGGGGAGAAGCGCTACATCACCAACGGCGGGTGGGCGGACGTGCTGGTGGTGTTCGCCCGCACCGAGGACGGCGGTGTCTCGTCGTTCCTGGTGGATCGGGACACTCCCGGCGTGCAGACCCGGTTGCCCGAGTTGATGAACGGTCACGCCGAGGGGCCCGTCGCCGAGGTCAGTCTGCGTGGGGTGCGAGTAGACGCAGACCGGCTGATCGGAGGGGCGGAAGGCCTGGGAATGACGCACGCCATGCGCGGGATCAACCAGGCCCGCACCCACGTCGCGGCCACCGCCGTCGGTCAGGCCACGCGCTTGCTCACCGAGGCCGCGCGGCACGCCGGTGAGCGGGAGCAATTCGGGCAACCCCTGGCCGAGTTCGGGGCCGTCCAGGCCATGCTCGGTCGCAGCTACGCAGAGCTCGAGGCGGGACGGTCGATGATCCTGGATTGCGCCCGCGAATTCGACGCCGGCACCCCGCCGCGGCATCGCATTTCGGCGGCGAAGCTCTATTGCACCGAGATGGCATCCGTCGTGGCCGACCGGGCGGTCCAGGTGCTCGGCGGAGCCGGCATCGTGGGCGAACACTCGGTGCCGCGCATGTGGCGTGACGTGCGGGCGCTGCGCATCTACGAAGGTGCCTCGCAGATCCACGAGCGCAACCTCGCTCGGGCACTGCCCACCCTGCTGTCCACCACGCAAACCGCTCGAGTCGGCTGAACATTCAGCGTCACAGCACGTTCCATCGCCCAGAGGTAGAGGGAGAATTCATGGCGACCACCACCGGCACCGGGCCACTTACCGGTGTCCGCATAGTCGAACTCGCCGGCATCGGTCCCGGCCCGCACGCTGCGACGTTGCTCGCCGACCTCGGCGCCGACGTGGTCCGCGTACAGCGCGCCGGCCTGCTGCCGACAGCCGGGCAGCCCCGCGACCAGACCCACCGCGGCCGCCGCGTCGTGGAAGCGAACCTCAAAGACCCCGCCGACATCGAACTCGTCCTCGGCCTCATCGAACGGGCAGACGTGCTCATCGAAGGCTTCCGCCCCGGCGTCACCGAGCGCCTGGGGCTGGGCCCGGACGTCGCACTGGCGCACAACCCGCGCCTGATCTACGGCCGGATGACCGGCTGGGGGCAGGAAGGTCCACTCGCCCAGACGGCCGGCCACGACATCAACTACATCTCGCTGACCGGTGTCCTGCACGCGATCGGCAGGAAGGGCGAGCGCCCGGTGCCGCCGCTGAACATGGTCGGCGACTTCGGCGGCGGCTCGATGTTCCTCGTGTTCGGCATCCTCGCCGCGCTGATCGAGCGTCACACGTCGGGCAAGGGACAGGTCGTCGACGCGGCCATGGTGGACGGCACCCTGGCGTTGTCGCACATGATGTGGAGCTTCCGCGGTATCGGCCGGTGGTCGGACGAGCGCGGGGTGAACATGCTCGACACCGGTGCGCCGTACTACAACACCTACGAAACCGCGGACGGCCGATACATGGCCGTCGGTGCGGTCGAACCACAGTTCTACGCACTGCTGGTGGAGGGTCTGGGTCTCGACCCGGCCGATCTGCCGGCCCAGAACGACCGGAGCGGCTGGCCGCAACTGCAGAAACAGTTCGCCGAGGTGTTCCTCACCAAGACCCGCGACGAGTGGGCGGCGATCTTCGACGGCACCGACGCCTGCACCACCCCGGTGCTGACCTTCGCCGAGGCACCCCAGAACCCGCACATCGCCGCCCGCGGATCCCTCGTCGAACTGGACCGCGTCACCCAGCACCGGCCCGCGCCGCGATTCTCCCGCAGCGAACCCGGGCTACCCGGCCCCCCGGCCACCGAAGCGGTCGACGCCGCCACGCTGTGGAACTGAAAGTGACAGCCGACGCGCAGCTCGACGCGGAACAGGCGACCAGATCGGCACACACCGCTCAACCGTTCTTCGCTCGTGCAGGTTCGGGGTACGAGCCGAGGGCGGCCGCCATCAGCGGGTGGTCGGCGGACATGGTGTCCGGTCCGGCGGTGCTGGGTTTGCTTGCCCACGCCATCGAGGGTGAGTACAAGCAGGATGAATTCTTCGCCACCCGAGTGACCGCGGATCTCTTTCGTCCGGTGAGGATGGGCCGGATCGATGTTCGCTCACGGATCATCCGGTGGGGAAACCGAATTCGACTTGTCGAAGCCGAATTGATTCAGTCGGATGAAGCCGTGGCCAGGGCCACGGTTGCTTTCTACCGAAAATCGAGGAACGCAGCAGGAGCGCATTGGGTCGACTCCCGCGTCCCTGAGCCTCCCTCGCCGACCGAGCATCTCGGCGAGCGGTTGATCGGCACCAGTGGGGAGAATGCCGACTGGGGGCCGTTGCCGCACGGAGGACCGGCGTGGCGAACCTCTGATCGGAAACGGATCTGGACGACAGGGTGGTCGGCGATCGCAGGAGAAGCGACCACCCCCCTCGTGCGTGCGGCAATGATCGCCGACTTGACCAATTTGGTAACCAACATGGGCACCGAGGGCATCGGATACATCAACGGTGACGTCACGCTGGCGCTGACCAGACTGCCGGAGGGGATCGAACTCGGACTGGAAGCCGACAGCCACCGCGCGTGCGACGGAGTCGCGGTGGGCTCGGCAACCATGTTCGACCGCGACGGCCCTCTGGGGATCTGCACCGTTTCCGCCATCGAGAACGACCGCAGAACGCTACAGCGACCCGAAGAGGGTCGTGCGCTCGCCGGCGAGTCCCGAGTACAGGACATATCTCGGCTCATGACCGACCCGGAGTCCCTCCACGACCCCGCTACACCATGGCGCATTCGGCGCCCTGCCCGCTAGCTTTGCTGCATGGATCTGCGTCAAATGGAGTACTTCCTTGCGGTGGTCGATCACGGAGGGGTCAACCGTGCCGCAGTCGCGCTGCGAGTGGCCCAGCCGTCGCTCTCCCAGGCCGTCCGCAAGCTCGAGAAGGACCTGGGATCCGAGCTGTTTCACCGAGTGGGCAGAGGTCTTGTCCTCGCGCCGGCCGGCGAGGCCCTGATCGGCCCGGCTCGCATGATCCTGCGCGAGGCGGAAGCAGCGGAGAATGCAGTGCGGAGCGTCGGGCAGGGGCGCAGCGGGCGGATCGATATCGCGGCACTGTCGGATATCTCCACGGACCCACTATCGGTGTGGGCGGCGGGGTTCCGCGCCAAATTTCCCGAAGTGCGTTTTCGGATCGAGGAGCGTGACGAAGCGGCGGATCTGGTGCAGCTCGTACGATCCGGTGCCTGCGAGGTCGGCTTCTCGGCCATGCCGATTGCGGGGGAGGAACTAGTGAGCGAGGAACTGGTCGATCAGAAGTTCGTCCTCGTCTGTCCACCTGGCACCGAGTCGTTCTGGCCCGATCCCACCCCAGTCGAAAGTCTGTCCGGGGTCCCTTTCGTGATGGGCGAACACGGCACGGCAACAAGAGAGTACATCGAGAACTCGTTGCGGGAGCATGGTGTCGAACCGCGGATCGTTGTGGAGGTACCACAGCGCGGCGCGGTACTGCCGATGGTGCTCTCCGGAGCAGGCGCGGCAATCATTCCGCTCCGGATTGCGCTCGACGCCCGTCATCGCGGCGGTGTGGTGCGCGAGCTGTCCCCGGGGCTTTCACGACGAGTCGGAATGATGTATCGCAGGGGTCGAATGACGGTGGCAACCTCCGACTTCCTGGATTACTCGAAGCGCTCGATGCGGGCCTGGCTTCGCAGTATCGACCGGCACACGGCCCGGGGACACTCGTGGATCGAGGGGGCCTCGCTGACAGCACTGACGGCAGATCACCGGGTTCGCGAACGCAATTACCGCGACTCGGAGGTACGCCCATCACCGGATCGATAGGAAATTGCAGTTGATTCGGCCTACTTTCGGTCTTTGACGTGGTCGGTCGCTGCCTCTTGAATAAATTTGCGCCAGTTCACAACTGGTGAACGTCAATCGAGGAGGAATCATGAGCGGCCACGTTCACTGCGCGATCGAGGATGCCACAGCAACCGTGGTCCTCGACAACCCCGGGCGACGAAATGCCGTTTCCTTTGTCGTACTCGAAGAGCTTCGCGCCGTGATCACAACGCTCTCGCGCTCACCCGACGTACGAGTGGTGATCCTTTCGGGCCAGGGCTCCGATTTCAGCGTGGGCGCTGATCTTGCCGCTCCTGCCGAATCCAGGACCTTGCGGCGTGACTCGGTCGTGGCGGATACCGCACGTTTGCGCCACGTCAGCACCACTCTGCTCGCTTTCCATCAGATACCGCAGGTCACGATCGCCGCTATCGACGGTGCCTGCGCTGGAGCAGGGCTATCGCTCGCTGCCGCAGCAGATTTTCGGATCGCTTCCGACCGTGCCGTATTCAACACCGCATTCATCAGTGCCGGACTGTCCGGTGACCTCGGCGGCGTCTGGCTGATCAACAAGATGCTGGGCGGCGCGCACGCCCGCGAATTATTTCTCACCCCAGGCAAACTCACCGCCGAGCGCGCCCACCAGCTCGGACTGGTCAACTCGGTAACCTCCGCACAGTCGCTCCACGGCACCGCCCGCGAGCTTGCGCACCGTCTCGCGACCTCCGCCCCCCTCGCCCTCCGTGCGATGAAACGGAACCTGCTCCACTCTTCCACCGCGCCGCTCGGCGACTACTTGCTCGCGGAAGTGGATCGCATGGTGCAGTGCTTCCATTCCGACGATGCTCGCGAAGCGGCCGAGGCTTTCCTGCACAAACGCGAGGCCGCGTTCACAGGCCACTGACGGCTCGTGTCACCCCATCCACTCTGCATGTTCGGAGCCCCTTATGACAGACACTCGAGCACAGCCCAAAGCTGTTGTCGCACCGCCCTCATTGAAGCGTGCATGGCTGATCGCCATGTTGCTGTTCACCTTCCTCCTTCTCAACTTCGCGGACAAGGCTGTACTCGGCTTCGCCGGCGTTCATATCCAACACGATCTGGGAATCACACCGCAGCAGTTCGGCCTGCTGCAGAGTGCCTTCTTCTGGTTGTTCGCCGCCGGAGCGATGGTCTTCGGAGCGCTGTCTTCCCGCATCGGTCTGCGCTGGTTGCTAGCCGTGCTGATGCTCGTCTGGATCGTCACGATGGTGCCCCTGCTCGGCCCGGTGAGCTTCGGTGTGATGCTCGCGTGTCGCATCGTCCTCGGCTTTGCCGAAGGGCCGGCGTACGCGCTGGCCACCCATTCGGTGCACTCGTGGTTTCCGCCGGAGAAACGGGCCCTGCCGGGTGGGGTCGTCACCGCGGGCGCCTCGGTGGGCCCGCTTCTCGCCGCGCCCGTGTTGACCTGGGTCATCGTCACCTGGTCCTGGCATGCGGCCTTCGGTGTGCTCATCGTCCTGGGCGGACTGTGGGCAGTGGTCTGGCTCGTCTTCGGCAAGGATGCGCCCGCGCACACACCGGTGGGAACGGCCCCGGGCGCCGCGGAGTTGGTCGATGCTCCGTACCGGACGTTGCTGACCACCGGAACCGTCGTCGGCATTGCTCTGCTGACGTTCTTCTCGTATTGGTCGACCACCTTGAAGGTGGCCTGGCTGCCGGTCTATCTATCGGATGGGTTGGGCTACGACACGGTCACCGCCGGACGGTTGATCATGCTTCCCTATGCCTTCGCCGCGGTCGGTGCGATCGGTGCCGGCTGGTTGTCGAATTGGTTGACCGCGCGAGGGGTGTCCCGGCGTGTTTCGCGGGGGTATTTGGCGGGCGGACTGATCGTCGCGGCCGGCCTGTCGATGTTCGCATTTACATTGCTGTCGGCTGGTCTGCCGCAGATGGTCTTCATCACCTTGGCGTTCTCGCTCAATACTGCTGCGTATGCCGTCGCCTTCACCGCCATCGCCGATGTTGTGCACCCGCGTAAGCGTGGTCCGGTCCTGGGGTTCCTCGTGGCGTTCTACAGCATGGCCGGCGTACTCGCGCCGCTGGTACTCGGGCATTTCGTCGGCACCGCAGCCGACAAGATCACCGGCTACGGGCACGGTTTCGCGCTCACCGGTGTGCTCATGGCCATCGGCGGCGCCGCAGCCACCTTCCTGGTGCATCCGGAACGTGATGAGGCCAAACTCAATACCCATCTACACGAGAACGTGCAATGAGCACACCATTGGACGGCGTCCGCGTCGTCGACTTCGGACAGTTCATCGCGGCCCCGGCCGCCACCCAGATCCTGGCCGACCTCGGCGCCGACGTGATCAAAGTCGAGCCGATCCACGGGGAATCGTCGCGATCGATCGGCATTTACGGTGACGCGATCCTGCGGAACTACAACCGCAACAAGCGCTGCATCGCCCTGGACCTGAAGGACGTCCGAGGACAGCAGGTCGCCCGGGAACTGATCGCGGGCGCAGACATCGTCGTGCAGAATCTGCGACCCGGGGTGATGGATTCCTTCGGCCTCGGCGCCGAGCAGGTCCGCACCGCGCACCCCGATCTCATTTATGCCACTGTCACCGGATTCGGGCTGCACGGGCCGTCGAAGTACCGCGCCGGCCTGGACATCGCAGCGCAGGCCGAAAGCGGCATCATGTGGGTCACGGGCGAAGCCGACCGAGAACCGCAACGTGTCGGCTTCCCCGTGGTCGACGCGGCTGCCGCGCACGTGTTCGCTCAAGCCATCCTGGGCGCCTACATCCGGCGGCTGCGCACCGGCGACGGCGACACCGTCGAGACCTCGCTGCTCGAGGTGGCGGTGCATCTGCAGGGCCCGAACTGGGGCGAGTATCTCCTGACCGGCAACGAACCCGTGCGCAAGGGAAACGGGCAAGCCACCGTGGCGCCCGCCGCGGACGTGATGCCCACCAGGGACGGCGCCATCGTCGTATCTGCCTACTCGGTGGTGCATTTCGACCGGCTCTGCAACCTGCTCGGCCACCCCGAACTGGCCTCCGACCCGCGATTCGAGACCAACGAGACCCGCGTGCGCAACCGCCCAGCACTACTCGAGGAACTCCGGTCCGAGTTCGCCAAGATGACCAGCGACGAAGCCATGACACTGTTGACACCGAACGGTGTCGTCGCCGGTCGCATCAGTTCCTACCGCGAGGTCCATAAGAACCCGGACGTCGAGGCCGCCGGCATCTTCATCGACGTCACCGACCCCACTGGGGTCGAGCACACCACCCTCGGCTCGCCGTGGCACCTCCACAGCATTCCCCGGTTCTCCACCACCGGCGCCCCGGCGCTGGGACAACACACGGTCGAGTTGCTGACGGAACTCGGCTACACCGCTGCCGCGATCGACGACCTCGCCACTACGGGCGTCGTCTGCAGCCGGAAGGCATGACGGAAGCACCGCAGCACCGCCGAGCTTCGTCGGTGCTGTCGTATTCGGCCCTCCGGCGTCGGACGCCGAGGGCACGGGCTTCTCTGAGCGCCGACCAAGAACCGGACTACCGGTTCACTCTCGCCAACGAACGCACGTTCTTGGCATGGATGAGGACCGCACTGGCGCTCATCGCGGGTGGCGTCGCCGCTCGTGAGTTCATCGACTCCCTCGAACCAGTCGTTCTGCGCGGCCCACTTGCCGTGACTTGTCTTGCTACCGCGGCATTGATCGGAGGCGGTGCATTCCTGCACTGGTTCCGAGTGCAACAGGCCATGCGTCGCGCGCAACCACTGCCGAATTCATGGTTGATGCCAGTTCTCGCCGGCGGTGTCCTCCTCGCTGCGAGCCTTTGCATGTGGGGGATGCTGACGTGACGACGGCGTCGGGACATGACAGGGGACTGCAGGTCGAGCGGACGGTCCTGGCGTGGCGTCGCACCGCCTCGACCGCCGCCGCTGCGACCGGCATTCTTGTTCACCACGCCATCGCCACGCCAGAATTCCAAGGCCGTGACGTCCTGTCTGTCGCCGGATTCGCGTTGTCCACTATCGTTCTCGCTGTGCTGGCTACGCGACGCTGGAGAGAACTCCCCGACCAAGCGCATGCGGCAGCGGGTCGGTACATCGCGATAATCGCGATCACGATAGTCGGGCTCTCGCTGGCCATCGGCGGCGAATCCCTGGTCCGATTCGATTGATGTCCGGGCGACCCCCGTCGGTCGGCGAATCGTAGGTTGTGGGCAGCGCGAGGGACGCGCCGCCACCGCGGATCTCGGCGATGACGGGCGTCGGATCTGGCGGCCGATCCTGGGGACGCCGGGCAGGTCAATTCGGGCGGATGCCGGAAAGAGCTGTCAGTCGCTCGCGATGGCGACTCATCGGGCCGAGGAGGGTTTGGACACTCCGCGCGCGGCGGTAGTAACGATGAGCGGAGTGCTCCCACGTAAAGCTGATTCCGCCGTGAACACGCATGCTCTCCTGCGCGCAGAAATCGAGGGCGTCCACCGCTGCGATCAACGCGTGAGTGGTGTCGAGCGGACTGGGGACGCCGTGTGTCTCGAGCGCCCGGGACGCTTCCCCGACCAGGGCAGCCGCTGTTTCGACTGCGGCCCACATCTCGGCGCACCGGTGCTTGACCGCCTGGAAGGCTCCGATCGGCTGCCCGAACTGACGGCGGCTTTTGGCATACTCGACGGCCGATTCGAGGCAGCGGCGGGCAGCGCCGGTGGACTCCGCTGCGAGGGCCAGAGCGGCGTAGTCCTGCGCGCGTCCCAGAGCCTCCATCCCTCCTTGGGCCTCGCCGAGCAACACGGCCGGCACCACGTCAAAGGTCAGTGACGCCTGACTACGCGAGAGGTCGATGGTGTCCATCGGTGAACGGAGAAGCCCTGGCGCAGTGCCTTCGACGACGAAAATCGCTGTCTGTTCACCGAGACGAGCAAGGACGAGGAGGATGTCGGCGCTGTATCCGTCTATTACGTGTGTTGTGTGCCCCGACAGGGCGAATTGCTTGCTTCCCGCGATCCGCGCGTGGACACCGCGGCTCGACCGATCCGTCGGATTTTCCAACCAGGCGACCGCAGCCGTCGAGGCTCCCGAAGCAAGGTCGGGAAGCAACCTTGTCGCGGTGCCGGCATCTGCGGCAAGGCGTATCAACGGTGTGGCGAGGCCGACCGAACTCAGCAAGGGTGAACCGTAGAGTACGCGACCAGCTTCCTCGAATACCGGAAGCAGGTCGGAGAAGCCGAAGCCCACTCCGCCGACATCCTCGGGAATCGCCATTGCCGGTACGCCGATACTTTCGGCGAGGAGCTGCCAGATGCGGCGATCGAATCCGTCTGCGGAGCCGGTGTCGTCCTCGCTACGCGACGACACATGCTGGTCGAGGAGCCGCCGGATTGCACCTGCGAGTTCGGTACGCTCCGGTGTCTGTTGCATGAACGGGGATGTCGTCACTGCTCTCCTGCCTTTCCTGTTGATTGCGAGGATGATTGATGCCCGACCGCAGTTCGTCGGTCTCGGGGGTCGACCGCCTGCTCGCGAGGAAGCCCGAGAATGCGTTCGGCGACGATGTTCCGTTGTATGTCATCGGTGCCGCCACCGAACGCCATCCCCGGCGAATTGAGGATTTCGTAAGCGGTTCCTGCGTACTCGTCACCGATCCACGCGCCACCACAAGGCAGACCGAATTCGGTGGCCAAGCGCGCGTTCCTGAAGGCGTTGCGAGTTCGATGCATCTTTCCGAGGGATGTTTCCGGACCCAGCGGCAGTCCTGAACGGGCTTGTACTGTTGTTTGACGCGACAGAATGGCGGCTGTGCGTTCCCCCATCCAGGCGTCGAGAAGGGAACTCTGCACGTCGGGCACGGAGATGGTGTCGTGTCTGGTAACCAGGTCGACGAGTGCTCGGACCGAAATCGGGTTGCGAACCCCGACTCCACCGCTTCGCGATATCGCCAGCCGTTCGTGCCCGAGTACAGTGCCGGCCACCTTCCATCCTCCGCCGACGGTGCCGACGAGCCGATCCGCCCGAACGAAGACGTTGTCGAGGAATACCTCGTTGAACTCGCCGTCGCCGGTCATCTGCTTGATGGGTCTGACTGTGACCCCCGGTGCGTTCATATCAATCAGCAACATCGTCAACCCCGAGTGTTTCGGTGCCTCGGGGTCGGTGCGGACCAGCGCAAGACCGAAGTCGGCCAGATGCGCGTATGAGGTCCAGACCTTCTGGCCCTGTACGCGCCACCCGCCGTCGACTTCGGTTGCGCGCGTCATCACCCCGGCTAGATCGGAACCTGCATCAGGTTCGGAGAACAACTGACAGGCGATAGCGTCCGCACTCAGAATGCGAGGGCCGACCTCGGCCACGAGTTCGGCTGCTCCGACATCAATGAGGGCGGGAAGGATGACGTTGACGCCGAGGAACGCAGGTCGGTCCGCAGTCACGGCGAGCGTTGTGGCTTCGTCGGTGACGATGTCCTCGTGGTCAGCGGAAAGGCCTCTTCCCCCGGCAGATTCGGGAATTGAGACACCTGAGAAGCCGGCACGGTGAAGCGCCCCGCGCACTGCCCGCGCGCGATCCACCGGCGCGTCGACGCCGTGAAGGACTGCGGGAACCTCCCTCGCGAAGAACTCGCGGGCCTGCGTGCGGAAATCCTCGAGATCTGGACGTTGAATCATGCTTCTCCCTTCAAAGGTTGGATACGCCACCGCACGAACCGGCGTGCGACGATCGGGAACCCGAGTCGGCAGCTGTCACCAGTCCCGGGCCGGCGACGGCACCTGAGTACGATCTAACGGTCGTTGAACGACTACGTCAAAGACACACTTTTGGATGTATTGACTGTATTTGCCTATCTATCTGTTTGTTCCTGAAAGCGTTCACGCCTGTGGCCGGATGTCGGACCGAGAACGCAGTCGAGGTGATGAGGCGCCACATCAGCACAACCGACCGTATTCCGTCGTTACACACCCAGCCGTTCTTTCCGGGTGACGTTTTGGCTCCCCTAGGGTGCCTGGTGTGCGTGGCGGCACGACCACATTCTTGAAACCGATCACGACGATCCCGGTCTCGATCGACCGGAGTCACGGGTACGCAACCCGGTCGGGTTTTCGGAATGGAGGAATGGATGTCGCCGAATTGTCATGTCGTTTCTGCGCCTGTAGGTGGGAACACGGTGGAAGGCCGTGTCGACCGGAAGCGGCTGGGGGAGGACGGCTACGTCGTCGTCCACGACGTACCCGACCGCACCGCTGCAGCGGAAGTGGTTGGCTCGCTGGGTGATCTGGTCCCGCAATACAACGGTCTGCTCACCCACGAGGTGACGTACCGTCCCGGCCACGATCATCGGGCGTACTCGCAGAGCGCGAACACGATTCTGGCGCACACCGAGGCCCCCGGCTGGGATCCCAGCCCGGCGTACCTGGCGCTGTTCTGCCACCGGCAGGCACGCTGCGGCGGCGGCCACACCGATCTGCTCGACATCCGGCGGCTCGTCGACGCCCTGGAACCGGCCGAGGTCACCCTGATGACAGAAGCCGAACTGACCTTCCCTGGCCCGGACGGGGGTGTACGCACCACGATGCTGGGCGCGGACGACACCGGCCGCACCGCCCTGCGCTTCAGCTACAACCTGCTCACCGCGGCCGACTACGATCCGCACCACGAGTCCGACGTCGACGACTCCCGGCTGCCGCTCGGCCGGGCCGGTCGCAGGTTGGCGCATCGCGTCAGCGACCTGTTCCACGAACTGCGCACCCGCGTGCTGATCCACGAGAATGCACTGCTCATCTGGGACAACCAGCGCATGCTGCACGCGCGTTCAGAGTACGCCGACCGCGCCCGTCACCTCACTCGTTTCTGGGCCGGCGACCGGACTCGCGCATGATCATCGACGACCTGCAGTGCTCCGACGCCGACGGGCTGGTCCACCTCCCCGGACTGCCGTCGTTCGACCCCGCTGACGAAGCCGAGAACGCCGTCATCAGCCGCCTCGCCGGCAATTGGCACCGACGGTCGACGGTGAAGCGCGACGAGCCCGACCTCGACGAGTTGTTCGACGCCGGCCGGGCCGACTACCCCGAGGGCATCGTGCCGTTCCGCGACCATCCGACGTGGCAGGCGATGCCCGACGCGCTGCGGTCGCGGCTGCTGAGCTGGGCTTGGATCGCGTACAACCGGCACACGGTGCTCGCCGAGCAACGCGTCGCCAACCCGGCGTTCGCGCTCGTGATGGACGGGGAGTTCCCGGGTCTCGGCGGCCAGGACATGGATATCGCCCTCGCTCAGGCCATGGTCGACGAGCAGTACCACACCCTGATGCACATCAACGCGAGTGCGCTGACCAGACGCAAACGGGGGAACCCGTTCCCCGACAGCGCGTTACCCGAATCCCACACCTCACGAGCACACCGTCGGCTGCGGGCCCGTGCCGCCGAACGCTGGCAGCGCAGCCTGACCACGCTGGCCTTCGCCACGGTGTCCGAGATCTCGATCAACGCGTATCTCGATCTGCTCGCCGACGATCATGACATCCAGGTGGTCAACTCCACCACCGCAAAACTGCACAACCGGGACGAGTACTGCCACGCATCCATTTCCGACGAGATGGCGAAGCTGGTGTACGACGTGCTGGACCCCGTCAAGCGCCGCTTCTTCCTGGACATGCTGGTCGCCGGACTGGAAGCGTTCGTCGCCACGGACTACTCGACGTGGGAAGCGATCTTCCGCATCGAGAAGGTCACCGGATGGGAGAAGATGCTCGCCGACGTGCGGGCCGAGAAATCCGGTTCGCGGCTCGTGCGCGACTACAGCGGTCTGTATTCGCTGATGTCGGACATGAATGTTCTGGGCGAGGTCGACTTCGACTGGGGCTTGGCGGTGACGGACAAATGACCCTCCTCGATCTCGACACCCGCACGGCCCTCGCTCCGCGATCGATCAGCGGCGACCGGCTCCGCAAGCTCGTCGCCGAGCGAACCGGCGACCCGATGCTCGGGCACGAGGCACACGTGGTGTCCCAGGTGCTGCCGTTCAAGGTCAGCAGCTACGTCGTCGACGAACTGATCGACTGGGGCCGTGCGCCGGACGACCCGATCTACCGGCTGACCTTCCCACACCGCGACATGCTCGAGCCCCAGCACTTCGCGCTGATCGAACAGGCCGTGGCACAGGGAGATCGGGGCACCGTCCGGCAGGCCGTCGACACGGTCCGCGCCGCACTGAACCCGCATCCCGGTGACCAGCTGAGCATGAACGTTCCGCAGCACGACGACATCGACGGTTCGGGCATGCAGCACAAGTACGCCGAGACCCTGCTGGTGTTCCCCCGCCAGGGGCAGACCTGCCACAGCTATTGCGGCTACTGCTTCCGCTGGGCGCAGTTCGTGGACACCCCGGACCTGAAGATGGCCATGTCCGGGCCGGAGGCCATGACCCGGTACCTCGACCTGCACCCCGGCATCACCGACGTGCTGTTGACCGGCGGCGACCCGCTGGTCATGCGGACCGAGTTACTGGCCTCCTATCTGGAGCCGCTGCTCGAACCGGTGCGGGACCATGTCGAAACGATCCGGATCGGCACGAAGGCCGTCTCGTTCTGGCCGTACCGGCTGTTGGCCGGGCCGGAAGCCGACGACCTGCTGCGGTTGCTCGAGCGGCTGACCGCCGCCGGCAAGCACGTCGCGATGATGCTGCACCTGTCGCACGTCGCGGAACTGCAGACCGATGCCGCCCGGACGGCGCTGGCCCGGTTGGCATCGACCGGTGCGGTGCTCCGCGCTCAGGCCCCGGTGGTGCGTCACGTCAACGACGACCCGCGCACGTGGGCCGACCTCTGGCAGGCGCAGGTCCGCAACCGGGTCGTGCCGTACTACATGTTCGTCGAGCGGGACACCGGTGCGCGACCGTATTTCGGTCTGCCGCTGGCGCGAGCGGTCGACATCTACCGCGAAGCGCTGCAACGGGTCTCCGGACTCGGGCGGACCGCGCGGGGACCGGTGATGTCGGCGTCGCCGGGGAAGGTCGTGGTCGACGGCGTCGTCGACCTCGACGGCGGACGTGCGTTCGCGCTGCGGTTCCTGCAGGCACGCCGGCCGGATCTGGTGGGCAAGCCGTTCTTCGCGAAATACGACGAGCACGCGCAGTGGTGGGACGACCTCCGCCCGCACGGCCCGCGCGACCGCGAATTCTTCGGTGTCGGAGGCACCACGTGAGGGTCACCGCGCACGAGATCAGCTTGACGCAACGGCATCTGTGGCGCTCTGCCAGAGAAGCGATTCCGGTGCAGCGGGGACTGGTGGTGGAGGTGGAGCAGGACGGTGTCGCCGGGTTCGGCGAGGCATCCGCGTTCATGACCGACCACTACAACTCGGGCCTGGACCGGATGCACGCGGATCTGCGACGGATTGCGCCGTTGCTGATCGACCTCGGTCCCGACGACCCGTTCGCGGTGTGGCGAGCGCTGTCCGCGGAGCTGCCCGATTCGCCGTTCGTCCTGGCCGCCCTCGACACCGCGGTGCACGATCTGCGGGCACGGCTGCTCAGTGTGCCGCTGTGGCAGTCTCTCGGCCTGGAACGCCCGCGGGAGTTGCACTCCAGCTTCAGTATCGGGCTCGACGAGACCGGGGTGATGGTCCGCAAACTCCGCGAGCGGCCCGGATGGTCGGCGTACAAGATCAAGCTCGCCGACCCGGGCGACCTCACCGTCGTCAAGGAACTCCGCTGCCACACGACCGCACCGTTCTACGTGGACGGCAACTGCGGCTGGGAGCTGTCCCGACTGCTCCCCGTCCTGCCCGGCCTGCAGGAACTCGGCGTGCATCTGATCGAGCAGCCGTTTCCGCGCTCAGGGTGGCGCGACGCCCGGATCCTGAAGGAGCGCAGCCCGATCCCGGTGATCGCGGACGAGAGCATCGCGTCGCCGCAGGACCTGGACGCGTGCACCGGCGCGTTCGACGGCATCAACGTCAAACCGATGAAGGCCGGGGGAATCACCCCGTCCCTCACGCTGCTGCGCCGAGCCCGTGAACGGGGTCTGCTCACCATGCTCGGCTGCATGCCTGAATCCGCGGCCGGGGTGTCGGCCACGGCCCACCTCGGGGGACTGGCCGACCATCTGGATGTCGACGCAGTCGACCTTCTCGCGGTGAACACCGGCCGCGGACTGACGCTCGACGGCGCCGGCCGCGTCACCCTGCCGGATCGTCCCGGTTCCGGTTACCTTCCCGATCCCGCCGCCCACGGCTGGCGGGTTCGGCCGGTGTCCGCCGCCGACGTGCGACCGATCCGCCATACCGTGCTCCGGCCCGGTCAGCCGGCCGAGACCTGCGTCTATCCGGAGGACGCGCACGTCGGCACCCGGCACTTCGCCACACTCGCCGCGGGGCGCCCGGTCGGCGTGGCCTCGCTGTACCACGAGGATCCGCCCGAAAGGCACGCCGTGCCAGGTCTTCTCCCGGGCCGGGGTTGGCGCCTCCGCGGTATGGCCACCCTCGAGGAGGTTCGCGGTACGGGTGCGGGGACCACACTCCTGCGCACCGTACTCACGAACGCCGCGCTGGCCGGCGCCGGGACGGTTTGGTGCAACGCCCGCACCACCGCAGCCGGCTTCTACGTCAAGCAGGGCTTCCGGATTCTGGGCCCGGAGTTCGACATCCCGGGCATCGGCCCCCACGTCTTCATGCATTGGAGTACTTCATGATCCACCAGACACTGAACCCTGGATCGCTGATCGACGAGCAGGAGGCCCGTTGGCTTGCCTCGATCGCACTCGCCGAGGCGGGGGTGCCGGAGGACGACGCCGATCAGGTGGCTGCCGCGCTCGTCGACACGTCCCTGCGCGGCATCGACACCCACGGTCTGCGGTTGCTGCCGCAATACCTGGACGAACTCGCGACCGGCGTCGCGAATGCAGTGGCGTGCCCGACCGTAGTCCGGGACCGTGGGGCCGGACTGCTGCTGGATGCGGACGGCGCACTCGGCGTGCTCGCCGGACTCGCCGCCGCCCGCCTGGCAGCCGACCGGGCCAAGGCTTTCGGCGTCGCGGCGGTGGGCGTGCGCAATTCCAACCACTTCGGCGCGGCGTCGGTCTACACCCGGCACCTGGCCGGGCAGGGGATGATCGGTATCGCCGTCACGTCGGCCGCCTCCCGGGTGGCTCCGTACGGCGGGGTCGAGCCGCTGTTCGGCACCAACCCGATCAGCGTGGCCGCGGGCACGGGGGACGACGGGCTCGCCCTCGACATGGCCACCAGCCAGGTGTGTTTCGGTGAGGTGAAGCACCGCCGGGCCGTGGGACGACCGCTGAACAGCGGCTGGGCCACCGATCGCGACGGGCGGCCCACCGCGGAACCCGACGAGGCGTACGCCCTGTCGCCACTCGGCGGCTACAAGGGACAGGGCCTGGCAATGGCGGTCACTCTGCTGGGCGCCGTGTTGACCGGGTCGCCGCCCGACTGGCAGCTCGAGCAAGTCGGTGAGGGAACCCCCGGTCGAAGCCGAGGGGTCGGCCACTTCATCCTCGCCCTGGACCCCGGAGCGTTCAGTGGGCATGCGCAATTCACGGCCGGGCTGGCGGATCTCCTCGGCACCGTCCGCGGGGCGACGCCCGCCACTGGGACGCCGGTGGTGGCCTCGGGTGATCCGCAACGCGCCCACGAGCGCGAACGACGGGCGCGGGGGATACCGCTGGATGCCCGGACCGCGGAGGTCTTCGCCACGCTGGACACAACTTTCGATGGATTCGCCGTGACGAGGAAGGAAGCTTCTCGATGATTCTCGTACTGATCAGCCCGCGTGCCGCCGGGTTGCCCTTCGCCCAGTGGCTGCCGGAGAAGCGCGGACGTCTGGTGGCGGTCTGCGCCGAGGGAACGGATCCGGGTGAGGGATTCGCCGAGATCGTCACGGTCACCGACTATCACGACGACGACGCGGTGCTGGGCGCCGCTCGGGAACTCGCCGGACGGCACCGGCCGAAAGCGGTCGTCGCCCTCGCCGAGGTCGATGTGGAGAGGGCCGCCACACTGCGCGGCGAACTCGGCCTCCCGGGCCTGGACACCGCCACGGCAGCCGGCTACCGCGACAAGATCCTGATGAAGGAAATGGCGCAGGCCACGGGGCTTCTCGTCCCGGTCTTCGCGCCGGTGCGCCATCCGGCGGACATCGTCGACTTCATGGCCGGCAACCCGGGCCGGGTCGTCGTCAAACCGCGCAGTGGCTCCGGCTCCACCGGCGTCTACGTGCTCGATTCGCCCGCGCAGGCAACCGGACTCGCCGACATCGTCACGGCCACACCGTACGAAGTCGAGGAATTTGTCGACGGTGCGGTGCACCATGTGGACGCGTTCCGCGTCGCCGG
The DNA here is from genome assembly GCF_030056875.1 of Rhodococcus sp. IEGM 1351. Lineage (NCBI taxonomy): Bacteria > Bacillati > Actinomycetota > Actinomycetes > Mycobacteriales > Nocardiaceae > Rhodococcus > Rhodococcus sp. IEGM 1351. Next base: position 27,907 of record NZ_JASHKU010000040.1, read on the forward strand.
AGACCCGGTGGCCGCCATCGCGTCCCGCTACACCGGCCAGGGGTGCCTCGAGCACTGGACCGACGCCCCGTTCGGCTCCCGGTCCGTCGACACCACCGACCCGGTGTGCGCACGACTGGTGGACGAGACCTGGCGGCTCGTCGATGCACTGGGCTCGCCGCCCACCGTCTGCGTGCACGCCGAGTTCTTCGTCACCGCGGACGGCGACATCGTGCTCTGTGAAGTGGCGGCACGGATCGGCGGCGGACCGATACCGACGATGCTCCGCCATGTCCTGGGCATCGATCCGCGGCATCTCTGGGCGCGGGTGGAATGCGGGTTGCCGACCGACCTGGATGCTGTCCGGGACCGGGTGGCGACCGCCCCGTACGCAGCGTTCTACGGCGTGCCGCCGCGCCGGGGCCGGGTGCTGCGACTGCCGGACGCACCGCCGGGCGTGCACGACTTCACGCTGAACACCCACGTCGGCGACGACTGGACCCCTGCCCGGTACAACGAGCGCAAGTCGGCGGACTTCCTCGCCTACTGGGTGGTGACCGACCCCGACTTCACGGCGCTGGGCAATCGGCTGATCGCCACTGCCGAACAGGTGAGCGCCGGATTCGAGTGGGACCGTGCCGAAAGCGAGGACGCAGCATGACCGCCACCGATGTCGACGGGATCACCGGCCACGTCCTGCCCCGCGGCGCCCGCCCCACCGCCGCCGACTTCGCGGGCATCGCCGACCCGGACATCATCTGGGAGGACGCGCGGTGGTGGCGGTTCACCGAACGCACCGACCTGCACGAGGTGCGTTACCTCGAGGTGCGCGCGGACGGCCGCACCGTCGCGGTCGCGCCGCTGCTGTTCACGGCGCGGCCCGGGGGCCTGCTCTTCTACGACCCGCCCCGGCTGGCGGGAACCGCAGGCCCGATGGCCGAACCGGAGTTGCTCGATCACCCCGATCGGCTGCGCTGGGCCGAGCTCACCGAGGCGCTGCCCGATGCCCGCGAGGATCAGTACCCGTCGCTGGCGCTCGCGACGTTCGGAAACCACCACGGTGTCGCGCACGCGCCCGGCCGTTCGCACGATCAGCGCCGCGTGGTCATGGCGGCCCTGCCCGACCTGCTCCATCAGGCCGGTGACGAACTCGGCTGCCGCAGTGTGGCATTGCTGTACGTCGGTGCGTCCGACGCCGAGGAGGTGGACGGTTCAGCATCCGGCGCCGGGTACACGGCGGCCCTGCTGGGCGCCGAGGGTGTGCAGGACCTGAGCGGCCACAGCTGGGCGGAATACGTCGCGAGCCTGAGCAAGCGCCGTCGCGTCCGGCTCCGCAAGGAGGTCGCCGACTACACCGAGGCCGGCCTGCGCACAGTGGTCCGCTGGGGTCCCGCGGCGATCGACGACGACGTCGTCGCCCTCCAGGTCGCGCACCGGGCCAAGTACGGGCTGCCCGGCGGCGAGGACCGGGTCCGACGCGACTTCGACGCCGTCCGTGAGGAATTGGGCGATTCCTGTGTGGTGCTCGGTGCCGAACTCGACGGTCGCCTCGTGGGTTTCGTGCTCTACCTCCGCACCCCCGACACGTTGTTCGCCAGGACCGCCGGCTTCGCCCCGGGGATTCGTGGCTGCTACCTGACCCTGACCTACCACGAGACCGCGCACTGGGCGGTGGAGCACGGCATCCGTCGCGTCCACTACGGCCTCGCCGCCTACGAGGCCAAGATCGCCCGCGGATGCGAACTGCGACCCCGCTGGGGCTGGTTCGCATTCCGCGGCGAAGGCGCCGACAAGTATCGCGAGGCTCTGACACTGCAGTCGCGCAGCATCGAGCGGCGGCTGGACCTGGTCGGTGCACCGGCAGTCCCCGTCCCGTCCCGGCGGCCCGCCGCCACCGAACCGAAAGCAGAACAATGGAACTGATCCCCACCAGCACCGTCTGGATGGACGGTGAATTCGTCGCCTGGGACCAGGCGCAGGTCCATGTATTGACACCGAGTCTGCACTACGGATGGGGTGTCTACGAGGGCATCCGGGCCTACGCGACCGACCGCGGTCCGGCCGTGTTCCGGCTGCGCGAGCACCTGCGACGGCTGCACGACTCGGCACGGGTGTACCTGATGGACCCCGGGTGGTCGGTGGACGAGCTCACCGAGATCTCGCTCGAACTGCTCCGCCGCACCGGCCTGGACTCCGGCTATCTGCGACCGATCGTCTACCTCGGCTACGGCTCGATGGGGGTCGCGCCTGCGCTGGACACCGCCCGGGTGGCCATCGCGGCCTGGCCGTGGGGTTCGTACCTCGGCGAAACCGCGGACCAGGACGGCTGCCGCCTCGTCGTCAGCAGCTGGCAACGCAACGGCGTTCACTCGGTCCCGCCGCTCGCCAAAGCGACGGGTGCCTATGTCAATTCGGCTCTGGCGAAGGTCGGCGCGCTGCGCGCCGGATACGACGACGCACTGATGCTCACCTCCACCGGGCACGTCGCCGAAGCATCCGCCGCGAACATCTTCGCCGTCCGCGACGGTGAACTGATCACCCCGCCGGTCGGCGACAACATCCTGCCCGGTCTCACCCGCGACACCGTGATCACGCTCGCCCGTGACCTGGGGATCACGGTGAGGGAGCAAAGCCTGACCCGCAGCGAGCTCTACGTCGCCGACGAGGCGTTTCTCACCGGCACCGCCGCCGAGGTGGTCCCGGTGGCGTCGGTCGACGACCGCCCGGTGGCGGCGGGCGGGTGCGGCCCGATCACCAAGCAACTGCGCGACGTCTTCCACGACGTGGTCCGCGGGCGCGAGCCCACCTACCGTCACTGGCTGGAGTTCGCATGAGCACACGTTTACTGTCTTCGGCCGCACCCGATCGGGTCGCGGCGATCTGGGATGCCGAAGGCCTCGGAATCCTGGAGGGTGCCGTCACCGGATTCGCGAGCGCGGCAGACCTGCTCGACGGCAGCGCGTGGGCGAATGCGCGTCGCGAGGAGATCGCCGACCGGGTGGTCGACGTGATCGCCGTCCGGGCCTGGCACGCCCTTCCGCAGCTGTCGCACGGTCGCGCCCGGAGGGTGGCCCGGCGCTGCATCGCCTACTCGCTTGCAGCGGACACAGTCCGCGCCGACGGGAGCGGCACCGCCCGGGCCGACTGCTGGACCCTGACCACCCATGCGTTAAAACTGCTGACGATTCGCGAACACTTCGACGCGGCTGCCCACCGGTCCAGGGAGCTTCTCGGAGTCGCTCCCCGGGGAAGGTTGCTGGCGGCCTGGCAGATGGTGGACGACGCGCTCGGAGCCCTCGGCACCACCCGCCACGAATGGGTGGGTGCAGACCCCGCGACCGTCGCGGCCGCCGGGTGGGTGCTGGTCGACCGGATGAGCCGACTCCTCATGGCGGCGGCGCTGGTCGCGCAGTCCGCGGCAGCCTCGGCTGGGGATGCCGAACTACTCGTCAACGCGGCCCGTCGGTACGCCTGGAACCACCTGCGGCGTCCGGCGCCCGAGGCGGCGACACCCACCCACGTGCAGCGGTCGGCCGATCTCGTGCACGCCTTCCTGACGCCGGGGAGCATCCCGTGAGCGCCCGCCTGCGGCGGCTGGGTGATGCGCTGCTTCCCGACAGCGCGGCCGGTCGCACGCTCGCCGTCGGCGCCGGCGTCGACTCGCTGGGTACCGGGATGTTCTTCGCGTCGTTCGCGCTGTACTTCATTGGCGTGGTCGGTCTCACCGCGAACCAGATCGCCCTGGCCACCACGATCGCGGGTGCGCTCGCGCTTCTCGCCCCGGTGCCCCTGGGCAGGCTGGCCGACCGGGTGGGGCCCGGCCGGTTCTATGTGGCACTCCTGCTGGTGCGCGGCATCGGCTACGGATGCTTCGCGCTCGTATCCGATTTCACCGCCTACCTCGTGCTCACCGTGCTGCTCACCGCGGCCGACCGGGCGAGCAGCCCGATCCAGCAGGCCGTCGTGACGGCGGTGATCGGCGGCCACGACCGGACCCGGACGATGGCGACCATCCGCGCCATCCGGAACGTGGGTCTCACCGCGGGGTTCCTGCTGGCGGGTGTCGTCTTCGTGACCGGCACCTCCGCCGCGTTCACGGCGCTGTTCCTGGGCAACGGAATCTCCTTCGTGGTCATCGCGTTCGCCGTCCGGCTCGTACTCCGGAGGACGGGAACGGTCGTGCAACGCACGCCTCTCCCCGCTGGTCCCGGGCCGGCTGAAACCGCGGTGCGCTCGCCGTTCCGCGACCGGTGGTTCATGGTCTTCACGGTCGGCAACGGTGTCCTGTCGCTGTACGACACCGTGCTGATCGTTCTGCTCCCGATCTGGGTCATCGAGTACACGTCGGTGCCGCTCGCGTGGGTGCCGGTGCTCATGGCGGTCAACACCGTGCTGACGGTGGTCCTGCAGGTCTACGTCGCCCGGTTCGCCGAGGGCACGTCCGCGGCGGCGCGACTCCTGACGTGGACCGGGGCGCTGATGGCCTTCTGCTGCGGTGCACTCGCCGTCGGCCAGATGGCCGACACCGTTCCGGCGATCGTCGCCGTTGTCGTTGCGGTGGTGGCACTGTCGGTCGCCGAGAACATCCACTCCGTGGCCGCCTGGGAACTGTCGGCCGAGCTGTCCCCGCGGCCCGCCGTCGCCCGCTATCTGGGCGCGTTCAGTCTCGGCATGACGGGCCAGAAGGTGCTCGGCCCCACCATTCTGGTCGTCGTCCTGTTGCCGGCCGGTCTCCTGGCGTGGCCCGTCCTGGCCGGGACGTTCGGGGCCGCGGCACTGGTCTCCCGGACGGCGGCGCATCGCAGTCTCGCGGAACGCGCACGGACGAAGGAACGCCCGGACGGCGACCGTCCTGCACTGTCTCCCTTCTCGATACTCGAGGTGAAGAAATGACCGAACACGTCCTCGTCGTCGGCAGCGGCCGCGACCTCCCGGGCCGGGTCCGTGACGCCCTTCCCGGCACCCAGACCTCGGTGATCTGCCGACTGGAATTCGTCGCCAAGCTTCGCCGTCTGACCGAGCACTCGCGGGTCATCGCCGTGCGGCACGACGCGCCGGACGAGGAGTGGATCGCGTTGGCCGCGGCGGCGCATGCGCAGCATCCGTTCACCCGGATCGCCACGTTCGGCGAACGCGACCAGGACCGCTGCGCCGCGATCGGGGAGGCCCTCGGCCTGTCCACCCACTCGCGCCGCACGGTGACGTCGGTCCACGACAAGAACGCCATGCGCGCCGCGCTTCGCGAATCCGGCGTGGACGCCACCGCCTCCGCCGTCGTCGCCGACGTGGATGCGTTGCGTGCCTTCGCGTTCGAACACGGCTTTCCCTGCGTGGTCAAACCGGTGTGTGGCGCGGGCAGTGCCGGGGTGGCCGTGGTTCGGGAGGAGAGCGCACTGGCCGCGGCGTTCGCACGCGCCGGGGGCGACTTCGACGGCCTGACCACCAGCGGGGTGCTCGTCGAGCGGTTCCACGAAGGCCCGCAATTCAGCGTGGAGGCCTTCTCGGAATGCGGCGAACACCAGATCGTCGCCGTCACCCGCAAGTTCTCCGACCCGGCGAACTTCGTCGAACTCGGGCACGTGGCACCGGCAGCCCTCGCCGCGGAGCAGGAAGAACGGATCCATACGTACGTGACGAGTGTGCTCGACGCCGTCGGTGTGGAGTTCGGTGCAACCCACACCGAGATCGTGCTCACCCCGACCGGTCCCCGGGTGATCGAAACCCACGTGCGGATGGGCGGCGACGAGATTCCGGCCCTTGCCCTCGACGCCACCGGTGTGGACCTCGCCGAATGCGTCGTGCGGCAGACCGTCGGGGAGAAGGTCCTACCCGGGATCCGGGCCGTCCTCGCCGAGGAGCGGCCGGCCCGCTGTTCCGCGATCTGGTTCGCCGCCGCACCGGTCGCGGGTGTTCTCACCGACGTCAGCGGTGTCGACGACGCCCGGAAGGTCGACGGCGTGACCGACGTGCAACTCCTGGTCCGCCCGGGTGGCGCGGTCGCCGTCCTGGAATCGTCCGATTCACGTGTCGCGTACGCACGCGCGGTCGGGGACACCGCCGAACAGGCACTCGACGCCGCCCGGGAGGCCATGGCACGCCTCGAATTTCAGGTGCGCGTGGCCGCCGCGAACACGGTGACGGTGTGATCCCGCAGCTGTTCTCTCGAGTTCACAGTCCGACAGCGGTCTCGAGGAGATCGAGTTCGGCGTCGAGCTGATCGAGCATGGGGTGCAGATCCGGGACGGTGCGGCGGCAGCCGGTGAGGCCGAAGACGATCTGGTCGTCGCTGCTGGTGCACGTGATGTTGAGTGCCTGCCCGGTGGTGGGGATGGACAGCGGGTAGAGGGATTCGAGTCGGGCCCCGTTCCAGTACAAGGGGGTTCGGGGGCCGGCGACGTTGGAGATGACGACGTTGAAGGGTGGTCGCAGCGGACCGCGGCGGCCGAGGAACATCTCGACTCCTAGCGGGGCGGCGCCGAGGGCGCTCATCGCGAGAACCTGGGCGGGACTCATCGCCTGGAGGGCGGCCTTGCCCTCGTTCATGCAGTTGCGCACGGTTTCGAGTCGGTGCGCGGGGTCGGGGAGGTGGGTGGCCAGGTTGCACATGAGCACGCCAACCCGATTGCCGCCGGCCCCGGTATTCGGCGCGCGGAGGGAGACGGGGACCATCGCGATCAGGGGGTTGTCCGGCAACGCGTCGCGGGTGTGCAGGTAGGCCCGGAGGGTGCCCGCGCACATCGTCAGCACGATGTCGTTGATGGTGGCGTCGGCGTGCTTGGCCAGCAGGCGGATCCGTTCGAGGGGGAAGGACCGGGCGGCGACGTGCCGGGCTCCGCTGATCGGCACGTTGAACAGGGTGTGCGGTGCGGTCAGCGACACCGCACCGCCCTTGCCGTGCAGGGCGCGATCCACGGTGCCGACCGCTGCGGGCAGGAGTCCGGCCACCTCGCCGACCGCCGCGCGGGCGGCGTCCCACGCCATCGTGGGCAGTGCCGAGCCGAGCCCTCCCGACACCGCGACGCCCGCGTCCGGCACGGCCGTCAGCGGGTTTCGGGGTTGCCAGGGTGTGGGCATGTTCCGACGGTGGGGGTCCTCGCTCATGCTGTCGCGGAGCAGCCTCATCGCGGACGCACCGTCGGCGAGGGCATGGTGGATCTTGGTGTAGATCGCGTAGCGGCCGTCGGCGAGGCCCTCGATCAGGTGCATTTCCCACAGGGGGCGGCTGCGGTCGAGCAGGGTGCCGTGCAGCCTCGACACCAGGGTCATCAGTTCTGCCATTCCGCCCGGCTGGGGCAGGGCGTCGCGGCGCACGTGGTGTTCCAGGTCGACCTCGTGGTGCGGAAGGGTGTCCCAGCCCCACTGGCCGAGCGACGTCACCGAGCGGCGGGCCCGCTTACGGAACGGCGCCGCCACCTGGTCACCGATCAGCGCGGCATCGAACATCGCGCGCACATCGGCCGCCGACGCCCCCTCGGGTGGCGTGAACACTGCCAGGCCGCCGACGTGCATTGGATGCTCGCGGGACTCGCCGAGCAGAAACAGTGAATCGGTCGGTGCCATCGGCAACAGCATGTGGTGTCCTTACCGTTCCCGAACCCGGATCCACCTGCGCGGATCCGCTCCCCCCGGAACTGTTGTTCATGTCTGTGTAGTGGTGTCGCAAAGTAACGTTTAGATGTGGTTCATATCACAAACCGGTCTCGCTGTTTATGTTCTACAGCACAGCCACGCTTTCCGCCACATGCACAAATGTCCAACAGGACGTATGGGACGGCCCTCCCCCACGCTCACGGATGCCGTCGGATCAGACGCCCGTGTACACGGTCTTCCCCCAGGTGTAGAAGTCCACCGCGCTGCGACCCTGCTCCCGGAACGTGTTCGTGGACGAATCCTTCACCCCGCCGAACGGCACATTCAGGTCGAGCCCGGCGGTCGGGCGGTTGATCTTGACGACGCCGGCCTGCGCCCGGGCCGCGAAGTCCGTCGAGCGAGCGAGGCTGTCGGTGCAGATTCCCGCGGTGAGTCCGTAGCGGGCAAGGTGGGTGGCGGACAGGGGTGTGAGTTCGGCGGGCTCGAGCGCCACCGTGTTGCCCGAGACGAGTGTTCGCGGCGGGTGGTGACGCTGGTTCCGGGCAGTCCGCTGGGGAGCATCTCGCCGGTGGCCGTCCACCCGAGGGAACCGAAGAACCGCAGCACGTCCACGGCGCGCGTGACTTCGCCGCGGGCTTCGGCGAGGGTCTTGTCTTCTTGGACGAGGTCCGCGGCCACAACGGAACCACGTTCCTGCAGCAGGTTCGCCGCCGTCATGAGGATGGCGCCCCGGGCCGGTGCGGGGAGGGCGGCCCACGCCCGGCTGGGTTGCGGCGGCGGCCGTGACGGCGGCGTCCGTGTGGACAAAGCACCGCGTGGTGCTGCAGCTGCCTCGAACAGTGCGGATCGGCGGTATGTGGGGCGGTGTCTGCTGCTCAGACCGGTGAGCTACCGCGCGTTGTGGGTGCTGCCCAGTGTGGCCGCCGGCGCGGATAGGTGGAGGAAAGCGCACGGACGAGATGCGGATCGCAGGGAGTACCCTGCACTACTGCCCATAGCCTGTCGACGAACTGGTGCTCGGTGATTCCGAATGTCTGGAAGACAAGCTCTGCGGGAACCCTGCCATAGGGAATCCATTGCCGAGCGAGGGTGATGAGTTCGCGTGCTTCGCGGGGTAAGTCCTGGCAGTCACTCATCGGGCGTCTTCCTTTCTGGAGCCGTCGCTGTCTCTCGTGTAGAGGCCGCCAAAGGCGTCGACCGGACTTCTCGGCTCAGGTGAGGAAGCCGGGCTGGTCGTGGCAGTCCAGAACTCGAACTCTCGCGCGGCTACACGAGTGTGCGCGAGAACGCGAAAGACTTCCGTAATTCTCCGTGCAAGTGCGAATGTCATTCGGCACTACTCAATTCATTGGTCATTGGCGGCCGGAAGACTATGCGGTGACGAGGCACCACAGGTTCTGTCGGCCTGCCGTGATGGATGCGGTGGTGAGCATGTCGTCCCAGTGGTGGAGGGAGCCGAACTCGGAGCGCCACGCGAGGGCAGGTTGGGTGAACTCGTGCAGGCGGTGCTCGCGGGTGGTGCCGATCGCTCCGTGCACCTGGTGGGCATTGCGGACGACGGTGGATGCGGCGTGGCCGGCGCAGGAACGGGCAACGGCGACAAGGACGTCGAGGTTCGGTGCGGACCAGTCGGTGCGGACGGCTTCGTTCAGGGCGGCTTCGGTGGCGGCCCGGGTGAGTGCGGCTTCGGCGGCGATATCGGCGACGAGGTTTTGTATGGCCTGAAACTTCGCGAGCGGTCGCCCGAACTGGGTGCGTTCGGTGGTGTGCGTGATTGACAGGTCGAGGATGCGATCGAGCGCGGCGCTCGTCTGCACGGCTCGGATCAGTGCGCCGCGCAGGAGTAGTTGGTCGACGACCGCGTCAGCTATCGGAGTGCCCGAATGGGCGCTGTCGATGGTGACGGTGTCTCTGGGTTCGCCGGCGATGTTGGCGTCCGGCGTGATGGTGAGCATGTTCGTCTCGATGTCGGCGACAACGTACGTGTGGGTGTCGCGCCAGACCGTGACGATCTTGTCGGATTGGGCGGCCCAGGGCACCCGGTGGGCAGTTCCGGTGTGATCGAGCAGGCAGACGGTGCGGCGGGCGTCGTCTGCGGGAAGCCCGGCGGTATCGAGCAGCCAGCCGGCGAGCAGGTCGTGTTCGGCCAGCGGGATTCGGACGCCGTTGGCCGCAGCGGTGCGGAGCAGTTCCGCGGCTTCGAGCCATCCGGCTCCGCTGCCGCCGGATTCCTCTGGTCCGGTGAGGCGGGTCAGGCCGAGATCGGTGAGGTGGGACCAGAGGATCGGGTCCCACGTAGCGGTATCGGCGTCAGGTTCCTTCTGGTCGCGGTAAGCGACGAAGACCGCAGACATCATTTCCACAAGATCGGGGTCGACAGTGGTCGGGGTCGTCATCAGCGCATTCCCAATCCCCGCGCGATCACGCCGCGCAGAACTTCGTTGGTGCCGCCACGAAGGGTGAATCCGGGGCGTTGGGCGGCGGCGTCATCGATCATTGCTCGGTAGCGGCGGGGGGTCGGACCGGTGTCACCGGTGATGACGTCGGCAAAATCGGCGATGTCGCCTTCGGTGGTAGTTCCGAGGACTTTGACGACGGCCGCGGCGACGTCGGCGGGTTCGTGGCGTCCGAGGGCTCCGGCGACCGCGGTGGACATCTGGTGCAGCCCCGTTGTTCGGGCGAGATACCGGCCTAGGTCGGGGTGTCGGGGTACTGCCCCTGTCCGCATCTGTTCGGCGGTGTCGGCGAGGAGGGGAAATGTGGACAGGAAGCGTTCGGGTCCGCTGCGTTCGAAGCTCAGTTCCGAGGTGACCTGCTGCCAGCCGCTGCCGATGGTGCCGAAGACCATGTCGTCGGCGACGAAGACGTCGTTGAGGATGACTTCGTTGAAATGGTGCCCACCGTGCATCGAGACGATGGGCCGGATGTCGACGCGGGGTGAGCACAGGTCGACGATGAACTGGCTCAGTCCGTCGTGCCGATGTGCGGGGTCGACGGGGGTCGTGCGGGCGAGGCAGATGAATGCGTGGGCATGGTGGGCGCCGGACGTCCAGACCTTGGTGCCGCTGAGGACCCAGCCGTCGTCGACGCGGGTGGCTTTGGTGCGGACGCTGGCGAGGTCGGATCCGGAGTCGGGTTCGCTCATGCCGATGGCGAAGTAGCACTCGCCTCGGGCGATCTCGGGTAGGTACTTCCGTTTTTGAAATTCTGTGCCGTACAAGAGGAGTGACGGTGCAATCTGGCGGTCGGCGATCCAGTGCGCGGCGACCGGGGCGCCTGCAGCGAGGAGTTCCTCGGTGACGACGAAACGTTCGAGGTGGCTGCGACCGTGGCCACCGTACTCGATTGGGATCGTCATGCCGACCCATCCCCGGTCGGCGAGTGTGCGCGAGAAGTCCTCGTGCCAGCCGGTGAGCCAGCTGTCGATCCGCGGAGTGATGCGCCCATCAGCGAACTGGGCGTCGACGAATTGCCGGACTTCGGCGCGTAAGTCGTCCATGTCGTGTGGGTCCGACGCTATGGGCGGAACCAGTCGCGGATCTCTCATTGGAGAATCCCTTCGGTTGTGGCTGAGTCGGTTTCGGGTGTTGCGTCACGTTGCGTACGGTGCCTGCGTGTGCGTCTGCAAACCGGTTGGAATGTTGGTCGAGAGGCTGATCGCCGTATGTCTTGATTACGCACTATGGCAAAAGTGGGCGATATACGCAATGCTGGTAGGTAATTCGGCGTAGGCACCGGGATCTTCCACTCGAGTGCATCTTGATGCTTGACGTACCGACCGGGCGGTACTAAGTTTTCGTGAACGGTAGCCGCTCGGCAAACTGCTTCGAGTCGGAGTTCCGCAATGAATTCTCGAAAGGTGTCCCATGGCCGGACTGTGGTTCGACGACGTGGAAATCGGAATGACGTTCGAGACTCCGCGTCGCACTGTGACGGAGGCGGACGTGGTCAACTTCGCCGGAGTGTCCGGTGATTTTCATACTCTGCACACTGATGCGCAGACTATGCGCGAGAGTCAGTTCGGCGAACGGATCGCTCACGGAGCGCTCGTTCTGTCGATCGTGACAGGCCTTCGGGGCCGGCTCGGAATCTTCGACGACACCCTGGTGGCGTTCGCCGAGATCCGCCGCTGGCGCTTCGTGCGTCCGGTGCTCATCGGCGACACGATCCGCGCGGCCAACGAGGTCGTGGAGCTGACTCCCACGTCGAAACCCGACCGTGGCGTCATGGTCCAGCACGTGCAGGTTCTCAACCAGCACGATGTCGTCGTACAAGAAGGAGAGATGGTGGCATTGGTGAAGCGGGAGGCGAAGGTATGAGGGTCCGCGCGGACGACCCGCAACTCAAAGAGGTGTTGACCGGCGCCGGCCGTGCGGGAAAAGACCCCCGTGACGGTCTCGTATTCGTCGCACGGACTGGTCTTCGTGAATGGGCGGAGACCGAGGACGAACTGGCTCAGGCGTTCGACATGACCCGGGAGACAGTCGCGGCCGGTGGTGCAGTGGTCTACGTCGTGCGCTCGGCCGCACTGCTGGGACGTACCGAACCGCTGGACGCGGCTGTCGCAGCCGGCCTACTCAGCGGCGCACGCGCACTCGCGCTCGAGCGCCGAAAACACAACGGCTACTCGACGGTCGTCGCCGTGGCCGACGATGTGGAACCGAAGTCGGTTGCCGATGCGGTGGATCTCCTCGTCGCCACTCGCGGGGCCAACGGTCAAGCCTTCGTACTCGGCGAGGAACATTTAGGAGCAGCTCTGCCATGAAGATTGCAGTGGTCACAGGCGCGGCCCGGGGTATCGGCTTCGAAATTGCCCGGCGCCTGACGAAGGACGGCTACCGCCTGGTCCTGGTAGACGTGGATCCGAGGGTCGGGGACAGCGCAGCATCGATCGATGCCACGCCAGTGAAGGCCGACATCGCCGATCCGGAGGGCCGTGCGCAGATTCGCTCCGCAATACGGTCCGAAGAGGGGCAGCCGACCCTGTTGGTGAACAACGCCGGTATCACGCGCGATGCTCTGATCGGCGACATGACCGAACCGAACTTCCGACTCGTCAATCGAATCAACCTGGGCGCGACCTTCGAGTTGACGTCCGAACTGGCCGACGAGATCGTCGATGGTGGCGCGGTGGTCAATATCAGCTCACGCGCATACCTCGGCAACGTCGGCCAGTTCAACTACGCCATCTCCAAGGGCGGCGTAGTCGGTCTGACCCGGTCACTGGCGTTGAGCCACGCGCCGCGCTTGCGCGTCAACGCCGTGGCACCGGGCTTCATCGCCACCGACATGACCGATGCGGTACCCGCGAGGGTGCGTGACCGCATCATCTCGCGCATTCCGCTGCAACGCCCGGGCAGGCCCATCGATATCGCCGAAGCCGTCGCTTGGTTGGGCTCCGACCAGGCGGCATATGTCACGGGACAGGTATTGCCGTGCTGCGGAGGTCGCAGCCATGGCTGAAGGCGGTCATGGCAGATACGTAGTGCACAGGTAGTGGATAGGTAGTTTCCCGCTGGCATCGGGGCTGGCCCCGCAGGGACCCTCGTGTGATGGTCGTCACGGAAGGGCGCGGTGTGATGTCAGCCCTCGAAAACCGGTTGAAGAAACGACGGTCGTTCTCGTCGGGAAGCGGCGGTCGGCCACAGAGACTTGGAGTGAAATATGAAACTGGATTTGCTGTATGCGTTGACGAATCGTTCGGGCGAGTTGTCCTGGCATGAGGTGCTGGAGGCGACGCGGCGACATGCCGTGATGGCGGACGAGCTCGGATATGACCGTATTTGGTTGGGGGAGCATCACTTCGATGTCGACGGGACCGATGCGAGCCCGAATCCGATCATGCTGGCGACGGATCTGGCCGCTCGGACGAGCCGCATCCGGTTCGGGATGGCGGCGGTATCGCTGACCCTGTGGCATCCGCTGAGGGTGGCGGAGGATCTCGCCATCCTGGACCACTTCAGTGACGGTCGTCTCGATGTGGCGTTCGGTCGGGGAATTCTGCCGATCGAGGTGATGAACCTCAATCCCGAGGCAAACCGCTGGAACGGCAGCGAAAACAGTTACGGGATCTTCGACGAAAACCTCGCGATCGTGAAGGGGATCTGGACCGACCGCCAGTTCAGTTGGAAGGGGCCGCGCTACACATTCCCGGAGCCGGGGACGAAGTTCATCCACTCGCCCGGTGCGCCCGATCCGGAAGGCTGGGTCGGCGATGACGGCATGCTTCAAGCGTTCGGGATCACTCCGCAGCCGTACCAGCAGCCGATGCCGCCGCTGTTCGCGGTCACCGAGACTGTCGAGGGCTTCCGGCGCGCCGCTCAGAAGGGTATGAAGCCGATCACCTGGTACCCCACCGGTCAGGTTCTCCACAACCTCTGCGAACTCTATCGCGACGAGCGGGCCAAGGTCACCGGCGTCACCCCGGCACTCGGCGAGGATGTGGGCGTGCTGCGCATGGCATACGTCGCGGACACGGACGAGGAGGCGCGTCGCATCGCTGAGCCGGCGGTGGTGGAGTTTTTCGAGCTTATCTGCCGGGTTCGCGGTATCGGGGTCTTCCTCGACGCCGACGAGGACCCGAATGATCCCAAGTACAAGGCGATGGCTCCCTGGGATCTCATGTTCGATCGTGATCACCTCTTCATCGGTTCGCCGGACACCGTGCTCGCGAAGATGACGCGGATGACGAAGTCGCACGGCATCCAGAACTGGCTGTTGCAGATGGGCGTGCCGGGCATCGCACACGAGGACATCGACAGATCCCTGAAACTCTTCGCCAGCGAGTGCATGCCGGAACTCCGCACACTCGATTCCACGGCTGTCGCCGCGAACTGATCCACCGGATCCCACCGAAGGAATACTCATGACGGAATACCTCAACCCAGGCAACCTTTCCTACCCTCGATTCGGAATGAATCCGGGTGTGGCGACCAAGGACTACGTGTTCTGCGGCGGCATGGCGCTCGATCTGGAGACGCTGGCGCGTAAGCCGGAGGCCGACACCATCGCGAACGAGACGAAGATCGCGCTGGAGGAGATCCAGGGGATCCTCGAGACTGCCGGCTGCACGCTCGGGGACGTGGTGAAGACGACCTGTTACCTGGCCGACGATTCGTATCGCAAGGAGTTCTGGACCGCGTACACCGAGGTCTTCGGGGAGGGCCCGTACCCGGCGCGCACGACGCTCGTCGTCGGCATCGCCGGCGACTGCCGCGTCGAGATCGACGCCGTCGCGCTCCGGCCGAAGAGACAGGGATAGCCGCGATGCCCGAGCGCCCGTTCACCGACTGGCACACACACATCTACCTGCCCGAACACCTGGGCCCGGTATGGACCGACCGAGGAACCGAGCTCGTCGGGCGGCCGGGCTTCGGCCGCGCGGACCTCGCCGAGCACACCCGGGTGATGGCGGAGTCCGGTGTCGAGAGGTTCCTGGTCCTCGGCCTGCAGGTGGCCCGGATCGGGATGAAAGTGCCGAACGACTATGTCGGCGAGTACCTCGACGCCAACCGGGAACGGGCGATCGGGGTCGGCAGCGTCGACCCGACCCAGCCCGGCGCGGCGGACGAACTCCGCCGCGCCGTGCGCGAATACGGCCTTCACGGGGTGAAACTCTCACCCCCGTATCAGGGTTTCCATCCGCACTGCGACGAAGCCTACGAGGTCTATCGCGCTGCCGCTGATCTCGGCATCTTCCTCATGTTCCACCAGGCGAGTGTGTTCGCGCCCGACGGGTGCAACGAATACGCGTACCCCATGTTTCTCGACAAGGTCGCCCGCGAGTTCCGGGACACGAACATCCTCGTCGCCCACTTCGGGAAGCCGTGGATGAACGAGACAGTCGAACTGATGATGAAGAACCGCAACGTCTTCGCCGACGTATCGACGCTGCCGGTGAAGACCTGGCAGCTCTACAACGGGCTCCGACTCGCCATCGAGGGCCATGTCACCGACCGCCTGGTGTTCGGCTCCGACTTCCCGTCATTCTGTCCGAAAGAGTCCGCCGATCAGTTCCTGGCGATCTCGGAACTCGACATGCCACTCCCGATCCCACACGACGTGGTCGAGGACATCCTCTACAACCGGCCGCTCGACATCATCCTCCCGAAATAGCCCCCACTCAGCGGGCCGATGTGATCACCAGCGATCCACCCCCGCCCCGAATCCGGAGACCGCAATGAGTACTCTCGACGGCACTTCCTCCCCAAGGGCAACTACGGACAGGCCCAACGACGATCTTGTTCGCCAACGGCGCCGCGTCTATATCGCCAGCGCGATCGGCAGCACGATCGAGTACTACGACTTCCTCATCTACGCGACCGCGGCGAGCCTGGTGTTCGCTCCCGTGTTCTTCGCGGGATCGTCGCCGGCCGTGGCGCTGATCGCCTCGTTCGGCACGCTAGCCGTCGGGTACCTCGCCCGCCCGCTCGGTGGAATCATCTTCGGCCACTTCGGCGACCGGTTCGGCAGGAAATCCTCGCTCATCTGGACGCTGAGCATCATGGGGGTGGCAACCGTGTCGATCGGATTGCTGCCGACGCCCGACAAGATCGGCGTGCTCGCCCCGATCCTGCTCGTGGCGCTCCGTCTCATGCAGGGAATCGCCGTCGGCGGTGAATGGGGCGGCGCCGTGTTGATGGCTGTCGAACATGCGAACACGAAGTCCCGCGGATTCTACGGCAGCGCAACCCAGATGGGAGCCTCGGCCGGACTCCTACTGTCCTTCGCGGCCTTCGCAGCGCTAGGCGGGCTCTCCGAGGACCAGTTCCTGTCCTGGGGTTGGCGTCTACCCTTCCTCGTGACGGTCGTCCTCGTCGGAATCGGCATGTACATCCGGGTCGGCGTACGCGAGAGTCCCGTCCTGCTGGCCGAGAAGAAGGAGCGTAGCGAAGAGGAGCCGCGCCGCGCGCCGCTGTTCGCGCTACTTCGGGAACGCCGGGGTCGCGTGCTGCTCGGAATCGGCGTCTACGCCGGACCGTTCATGGCGTACGCGGTGGCGACGTCACTGCTGGTGACGTACGCGCACAAGGACTTCGGGATCCCGCGCCAGACGCTGCTCAACGCGATGATGATCGGTACGGCTGGCATGCTTCTCACTGTCCCGTTGTTCGCGTGGCTCTCCGACCGATACGGCCGGCGACCGGTCTACGTCACCGCAGCCCTGCTCACGGCGATCCACGCGTTCGCGATGTTCCCATTGGTGACGTCGGGAAGCTTCCCACTGATCCTGATCTCGTATGTCATCAGCATGACCGTGCTCAACGCGGCGGCGAACGGCCCGGTCCCCGCACTGCTCGCGGAGCTGTTCCCGACGGCGTCCCGCTACACGGGCGTATCCCTGTGCTACCAATTTGCCGGAATGATCGGTGGCGGACTCGGCCCGCTCCTCGCTGCAACCTTCATCGCGCCGGGAGGCCCGGGCAGCATCGCGGTTTCCGTGATGATCTCCGCGCTGTGCATCGTGGCCGCGCTTTCTGTGAGCGCACTCGGTGAGACCCGGACCGTCGATCTACGCAATGCGTGATCACTGCAACCGAATCGTACAACGAAAGACGAGGTCGAAATGATCGACTACTTGAATCCAGCCGACCTGGGAGATTTCAGTCCGCAGGGGCTGTCGTCCGGTACCGCGACCGACGTGTTCGTCTATGCCGCGGGCCTGGCGATCGACCCTGAGACCATGGCGAGACGTCCGGAGGCGGAGTCGATCGCCGACGAGACCCGGATCTGCCTCGAGAACGTCGCCAGAATCTTGGCGGACGCAGGCCTCACCCTGCGCGACGTCGTCAAGACCACCTGTTACCTGCAAGACGAGGCATATCGCTTCGAGTTCCTCGATGCGTACAAGGGCGCTTTCGGTGAGGGACCGTACCCGGCGCGGTCGACATTCGTTCTCGGTATCGCCTCGAACCTGCGCGTTCAGATCGAAGCCGTAGCGGTACGCCCCGATGCCGGCTGAGTCGACCGGAACCTCGCAGAAAGACTGGGAAATGACAGAATTCGACAAGATTCGCATCGAGCGGCACGACGACGGCGTCCGGGTTCTCGTACTCGACGATCCGGAGAAGCGGAACGCCATCGGCCCAGACATGCGACTCGAGCTACTCGAAGCGGCGGAACAGCTGTCCACCGACACTGAAACGCGGTGCCTGGTGGTGACCGGATCCGGGACCTCGTTCTGTGCCGGGGCGGATCTCATGGCGATCTTCGGCGTGAACGGCGCGACTCCCTCGAGCATGCGGGCCCGTCAACTGTCGTACTACGAGAGCTTCCTGTGGTTGCGCGAGCTTCCATATCCGACGGTGTCCGCCGTCAACGGTCACGCGATCGGTGCCGGGTTGAATCTCGCGCTGGCATGCGACATCACTATCGCCGGACCGAACGCCAGATTCGGTGCCACCTTCGCGAAGTTGGGACTTCATCCGGGAGGCGGATGCACCTATTTCCTGACGGAGAGGCTGGGGCGGGGACGTGCACTGCGCACGGTTCTCCGCGGCCGCACACTCGACGGCGCGCAAGCCCATGACGAGGGACTCGCAGACGTCTACGCCGATGACCCGCTCGGAGAAGCGTTGACTCTCGCACATTCGGTCGCGGATCTGCAGCCGTCACTCGCTCGTGACATGAAACAAGCCGTGAATCTCGCCGCCGAGAATTCCTTTGACGTGACGGTGGGATTCGAGTCCTGGGCTCAGGCAGCCAGTGCGTACAACCCCGGTGTCCAGGACGCGATTCGCGCCGCGGGCCGCACCACGTCATCCCGATCCAGCTAGGAGAAACGAACGATGATCGACCTGGGCAAGTTCAAGGACATCATGGCGTATGCACCAGGCCCCGCCACAGTCGTCACCGCCACCGGTGACGACGGCAGGCATCAGGGTTTGACGATGTCCGCGGTGTGCTCTGTCTCCCTGGATCCCCCGCTCGTCCTCGCATGCCTCGACCACGGGTCGAACACCCTGCAGGCGGTGCGTTCGTCGGGATCGTTCACCGTCAACTACATCGCCGACGGCCACGAGAGCGTCGCGCTGGCCTTCGCGGTCAAGTCGGACTCGAAGTTCGACGGACATGCATGGTCGGCCCCGGACGGAGGACTGGGCGGGCCGGTGCTCGCGGAGAACACCGCGGCGTTCGCAGTGTGCCGGGTCGAGCAGATGGTCGAGGCCGGCGATCACACGATCGTGGTCGGTGCCGTGGTCGACGGGGGAGTGCGCGAGGATTGCCATGCCTTGGCCTATGCACGCCGGGCCTTCTTCACGGCCGTCGGATCGCAGGTATGAACCGATACTCGTTGACGATGAATCGAGGAGAGTCCATGGCGCACAGCGATATCACAGTCGGTGTTCTGGTCGGAAACCCACGGCCGGCGTCACGCACGGCAACCGTCGCAGCGGAAGTGGGCCGACAGGTTGCCGATGCGGTCGGAGGCAGGGTCGGCCCTGTCGTCGATCTGGCGATGCATGGCGGGGCCGTTCTGGACCCCGACTCCGCGACGGTGCAACGTGACATGGAGCTCGTCAGCGGAGTCGACATCCTCATCGTGACCTCGCCGACCTACAAGGCGACCTACACGGGCCTACTCAAGGGCTTCTTCGACCGTTTCGGCTCCGTCTCACTCGACGGTGTCTCGGCGGTGCCCGTGATGGTGGGCGGTGCTGCACACCATGCGATGGCGGGCGAGGTCCATCTCCGACCGCTGCTCGTCGAACTGGGTGCCGTCGTGCCCACTCGGAGTCTCTACGTCGTGGACTCCGAACTCGACCACCTCACGGACACGGTCAGCACCTGGCTGTCCCGAGAAGGCGCCCCGCTGGCGAACGCGCTGCGCACCGCGCCGGCGCAGTGAGCACGGGACGCCCAGGCCCTGCCCGAGCGGCACTCGGTTCGTTCGCTCCGAAACTGGCAGAACTCACCGACGACACCCTGTTCGGCGACATCTGGACACGACATGAACTGACACCTCGGGACCGAAGCCTCGTCACGGTCGCTGCCTTGATCGCGCTCTACCGCTCTGACCAGCTTCCCTTTCATCTGCGCACGGCACTGGACAACGGCCTCACAGTCGAAGAACTCGTGGAGGTCGCCACTCACCTCGCGTTCTATTCCGGCTGGCCGACCGCCATGACGGCAGTCCAGATCCTCCGGGACCTCCCCGACCCCGAAGACTCTCGATAGGTTCGTCGGACGGTAATATCATGCCGACTGGTACGGATGTATACTGCGAGAGTGCGTGAGGCGTTGTGCAGTGCGCCGGCGTGCCCGTAGCATCGCGCCTACCCGCTTCGTGCAGAGTGCTCGAGATGGATGGCGCACTCGGCGATGAATGGCGAGCTGAACAGCCAGGGAGGAAGTTTCGTGGCGAGGCCGAAGGTTTCGAGTGGCAAGACGAGCGGCCGTAGGGTCCGCGACCCCGAGGGGGCTCGGCGTGCCCTGCTCGAGAACGCGGTTGCGCTCTTCGAGAGGAACGGGTACGCGGCAACGTCTGTCCAGAGCATCGTCGATGCAGCGGAGCTGACCAAGGGCGCCTTCTATCACCATTTCGAGAGCAAGGAAGACCTGCTCTACCGGGTGCACGACGAGTTCATCAACTATCAGCTGGGGCGTGCGCGCAGTGTCATGGCAGACAAGGAACAGAGTCCGGATCTGATCCTGCGACGACTGATCACCGAGGCGTTACTCGAACCGATGTCGATCTACAAGGCGGAGATCACGGTGTTCATGCAGGAACGGAAGTTCCTGCCCACGGATGTCTTCGCCGAGATCCAGCAGAAGCGTGACGAGTTCGAGCGCTTCTTCGTCGACGTGATCGAGCGCGGCATGCAGGAGGGTGTGTTCCGAAAGAAGGGCCCGGCACGACTGGTGGCATTCGGGATCATCGGCATGGGGGCGTGGACACACGTCTGGCTGGACCTGAAGGGCTCGGTAACCCCCCGCGAAATCGGCACCATCTACGCCGACATCCTCATCGACGGACTGATCGAGCGACCAGCGGACGCCTGAGCTGCACTCCTCGACCACCCGGCCTCCACGAATGTCCCTTTGTGGAGGCCGTGCTCGTTAGCGCCTACCGTGATGCGGCGGGTTCGCGGTATCCGGGTGAACCGCGGTCCCAGCGGTATCGTCGCGATCTCTTGACCCCCTGACGCGTAGTGCGGTAACGTCATCTCACAACGTTACGTACCGCCCGGTTAGTATGTAAGCACAGATGAACTTCGTTTTATCTGTTGAGCCGGCGTCGCGCTTCCTGGCTGGAAGGCGTTCCTCTGTTGTCGAGAAGCCTCACGCACCGGACGCGCTCCAGCCTGAATCAGTGACTTCAGGCGGTCGTTCCCCGAGATATCCGAGATCGGCGCTCCCTTCTCGAGAACGATGAGAGCCCCTCTATCCGTACGACATTGAGGATGGATCATGTCAGCAGAACTGCTCGGTGAAGTTCCGAACGCGAATACCGTGACGGCAGGCGCGGTGCAGCCGGTCGGGGTCGGGCGGTAGAGCATCATGGACTCCTACGACTACATCGTCGTCGGCGGCGGAACCGCCGGGTGCATCCTTGCCGCGCGACTCACCGAGGATCCTGAGGTCCGGGTCCTGCTCCTGGAGGCCGGCGGCTCCGAGCGACGACCAGACATCGAGAACCCAGGTTCCTGGCCGAGTTTGGCCGGCAGCGAGCTGGATTGGAATTACGCGACGGTTCCGCAGAAGGCTCTCGGGCGGACGGTCCCCGCGACCCGCGGCAAGGTCCTGGGCGGCTCGGGCTCGATCAACGTCATGGCGCACCTGCGGGGACACCGAGTCGACTACGACTCGTGGGCCGCGGAGGGCGCTGAGGGTTGGGACTATGACTCGGTGTTGCCCTACTTCATGCGCTCCGAGGACGTCCCCGACGGCGACCCCCGATTCCGGGGTCGGGGCGGACCACTGGCGCCGCGGCCGATCGACTCGCCCCACCCGTTGTCACTCGCCCACGTCGAGGCCGCGCGGCAGGCGCAGCACGCCGTCGCAGCAGACCTCAACAGTGGCGAGTTACTCGGGGCAGCGTGCCATGAGTTGCTGATCAGCGGGAACCGGCGACAGAGCACCGCGAGTGCCTACCTCAGGCCGGCGCTCGGCCGGACAAATCTGACAGTTCGCACCGGGGCGATCTGTCGACGCCTCGTCATCGTGGGCGATCGCTGTCGTGGGGTGGAGTACACCTGGGACGGTCACTCGATCCGGTCCGCGTCGGCCGGCGACGTTGTCTTGTGCGCCGGTGCAGTCGATTCCGTGCGGCTGCTGCTACATTCGGGCGTCGGACCGGTCCGAGACCTCGAGTTGGTCGGCGTGCAACCGGTGATCGATTCGCCGGAGGTCGGCCTGAACCTGCAGGACCACATCCTGCTGGCGGGAGTCCGGATGCGCGCGGATCGACAGCTGCCCCCACCGAGTGGCAACTACGCCGAGTCGACGCTGTTCGCGAAGACGAACCCGTCTCAGACCCGGCCGGAGCTGCAGATCGTGCAGATCCAGGTCGACTACCACACGCCGTGGCAACGGCCAGCCGAGAACAGTTTCACCTTCGGGATCGGGCACATGCGCCCGCGAAGCCGCGGAAGCATTCGCCTGGCGTCTTCCGACCCGGAAGCGCCGCTGCTGATCGATCCGAAATACCTCAGCGACCCGTACGACATCGAACAGCTCATCGCCGGAATCGAGGTGGTAAACACACTCGCCGAGACGAGCGCATTCGACGAATGGGGTGGCACTTCCGACGCCCCCGCACTACTTCGCCTCGACCGCCCGGAGTTGGAGAAGGCGATACACGACAGTGTCAGCAGCTTCTTCCACCTTTCGGGAACCTGTCGCATGGGCACTGACGCGACGGCGGTGGTCGATCCGCACCTTCGGGTGCGCGGCGTCAGCGGGTTGCGCGTCGCAGATGCGTCGGTCATGCCGAGCATCGTCTCGTGCAACACGAATGCTGCGACCGTGATGATCGGTGAGAAGGCCGCCGATCTGCTGTGCGGCAGACCCGCGGGGTGATCCCGGGCGCGGTCCCACGAATCAGCTGATTCGACGGTGATTTGCCTCTGGCGCCCCGAGGTTTCGGCCGCTACACTGCATACCAACCGGTCGGTAGGACCGATCGAACTACTCGACGAAGGAGGAGAGATGCACACCGGCATCACTCTCGTATTTCAGAACATCGACGGAAACGTCTCGGACGCGGAGACCTACCGCAACGAGCTGGATCTCGCGCTGCGGGCAGAGTCCGCCGGATTCGATTCGGTATGGACGCCGGAACATCACTTCACTGCTTACGGCATGACACCCGATGTCCCGCAGTTCCTCTCATGGCTTGCGGCCAAGACATCCACGGTCAAACTGGGGACGATGGTGTCCGTTCTTCCCTGGCAGGACCCGGTTCGGACCGCCGAGAACTTCATCCTGCTCGACCATCTCTCGGGCGGCCGGTCGATGCTCGGCATCGGCCGAGGACTCGGCCGGGTAGAGTTCGACGGCTTCCGGGTGGAGATGGGCAAGTCCCGCAGGCTCTTCGCGGAGTATGCCGAAGCGATCCTGAACGGTCTCGAGTCCGGCGTCATCGAAGCCGACGGCGAACTGTACAAACAGCCGGCCATGGACCTGCGCCCCGCGCCGTATGCGTCGTTCCGCGGTCGCACCTTCGCATCGGCGGTGTCTCCGCAATCAATCGACCTCATGGCAAGTCTGCAGGTCGGGCTGATGGTCATCGCGCAGAAGCCCTGGGACAAAGCCGAAGCCGAGATGCGCGACTACCGTGCCCGTTACCTCGAGATCAACGGCGAGGAGCCGGCCAAGCCGATCATCTGCGTCTTCGTCGGAGTAGGAGAGACAGAAGCCGAGGCCCGGCAGATGCGCGATGTTTACCTCCGGCGCTACGCCGAGTCGACCGTCGAGCACTACGAATTCGACAACGTCGGATTCGCGAAAATTGAAGGCTACGAGTACTACGCAGGGCTGAGCCGCAACATCGAGAAGCACGGAGTCGACGGCTTCTGTGACTTCCTCGCCGATCTCCAGGTGTGGGGAACGCCGGATCAGGTCGTCGACCGGATTCTCGAGTATGTCGATCGACTGGACGCGGGCGGGGTCCTGATCGCACCGTCCTTCGGAGGCATGGCGCCCGAAGTGTCATCCCGAAACTTCGAACTGCTCGCCTCCGAGGTGCTTCCGCGCCTCAAAGCCCACGATGTGGGCGGCGAACTCGGTGTTACCTACGGTGTCGACCGAACACTGACGCCGACGTCATAGCAACTCATCGGCTTCTCGGGGCCGAACCGTCCATACGTGTGCGTCGAGTCGGCGGCACCTACCAACGATTTTCGAGTAGTGAGGGTTTGAATAGTGACAATGACCGATGTGGATTTGACGGCTACGTGTTTGATTGGTGGTCGGTGGGTGCCGGGTTCGGGAGTGGATGCCATCGAGGTGTTCAATCCTGCGACGGGGCGGGTGATTACGGAGTTGGTGCCGGCGTCGATTGAGGATGCGGAGGCGGCTGTGGTGGCTGCGTCTCGCGCTTTCGCCGACTGGGGTTCGCGGCCGTTGTCGGAGCGGGTGCGGTTTTTGTATCGGATGAAGGTGATCCTCGAGGACAATGTCGAGTCGTTGGCTCGCACGATCACGATCGATCAGGGTAAGACGTTGGATGAGGCG
>NZ_JASHKU010000041.1:0-50750 GCF_030056875.1 Rhodococcus sp. IEGM 1351
CCTGACGATTACGCAGGTCGGCGAGCTTTCCCGCCGTCGTGTGAATATCGGGCGTGACCGCCGAATCTGTGACTGTCATCTATGACTGCTCTTCCCGTCGAGGCTGTCGGAACCAGCGCTGCACCCTGTGGGGTACGCGGTTCGTGGGATTACCCACTCGGACGCCGCCACTTTAACGCATTACTTATCGATCGTTCACGTGCGCTGCGTCACCCTCGAAGCGAGAGTGTGATGCATCACGCTGCTGCTACTGGTCCTCGGTGCGGCCGTGGCGGCGCTCGTAGTCCTCGCGCGTGCGGTCGGCGCGACGCTGCGCCTTCGCGCCCAGGAGGTCCGGATCGAGGCCGTGACTGAGCAGACGGTGGCGACGGTAGATGTTCATCAGCGCGACCGCAAAGTAGAGCAGCGGGAGCAGCAGGAGGGCCATCATCGCCAGCGGAATCCAGATCGGACCAGGGATGAGGAGGAACAACGCCAGCACCGCGACGACGGGAAGCATGAAACGGAGGACGTACCGCACCGAGGCTCCCGGCCCGACGAGGTCGTTGCGGACCCAGTCCTGCATCGAATCGGGCAGCGTGCGACCGAAGAGATACCCGACGTACTGACTGGGGCTGGGACGCTGCGCATCGGACATGGTTTCAGGATAGTGCTGACAAACGGAGCGAACTCGACGACGGTGCGTGGTCGAGTTCGCTCTGTTCCCGCTACTGCTGCTCCGCATTCGCGACGATGACGTCCCGGACGTACTGCGCCAGACCGGGGGCGACGTCGTCGTAGTGCCGGCGAAAGCGGTCGTCGGCGAGGTACATCTCGGCGAGGTTCACCTGCATTGCGTGATCGCAGTCGTAGAACCGTTCGATGCCGGCGCGGTGTTCCTCGGCGAGTGCGTTGGCCCGATCGGACCCGGGTTCGACACCGTCGGCCATCGCTTGCGCGAGCGACGCCTCGAATGCGTCTCCCTCGGCCTTGATTCGCTTCCAGTCTTCCTTGCTCATCTTCGCGGACCGCTGCTGGGACTGCTTCCACGCGTCGGTGTCGCCCCAGCGCTCTTCGGCCTCGGCGGCGTACTCCTCGCCCGGCCAGTTGTCGCCGAAGATTTCGTTCTGCTCTTCGGGGGTGAGCTGAATGCCCATGCTTTTCGCCTCCATCATCTTCTCCACGGCAGCAGCCATATCGTGTAAGCGATCGATCCGTTCGCTCAGCAACGCGTGCTGTCGCCGTAGATGCGCGAGGGCATCGACGTCCGGGTCGTCGAGGAGGGCTGCGATCTCCTCGAGGGGGAAGCCCAGTTCGCGGTACGTCAGCACGCGGTGCAGACGTTCCACGTCGGCGTCCGAATAGCTGCGGTACCCACCGGTTGTGCGGTCGGACGGTGCGACCAGGCCGATCTCGTCGTAGTGGTGCAGAGTGCGTACGCTCACTCCGACCAGCCTGGCGACCACGCCGACCGTGTGTTTCTCGCTCACGTCCTCTACCGTGCAGCCTTACGTCGCGTGAGGGTCAACTCAGTTGTAGAGATCTTCGAGTTCGTCGGAGAAATTGGTCATCACGACCTTGCGCTTGAGCTTCATGCTCGGTGTGATCTCGCCGTTCTCGACGGTGAGTTCCCGGTCGAGGATGCGGAACTTCTTGATCTGCTCCCACCGGTTCAGTCCGGCGTTGAGTTCCTCGACGTAACCGCCGATCAGGTTGCGGGTTTCCTGGGCGTTCGCGATCTCGGCGAACGATTTGCCGCCCAGCCCGTGATTCTCTGCCCATTCGCCGATCGATTCCGCGTCGAGGGAGATCAGGGCGACGCAGTACGACTTCCCTTCGCCGTCGACGATGAGTTCACCGACGTAGGGGCAGATGCCCTTGAACGTGGCCGCCACGGCGGAGGGTGCGACGTATTTGCCGTTGGACGTCTTGAACATGTCCTTCTTGCGGTCGGTGATCCGTAGGTAGCCGTCCTCGTCCATTTCGCCGATGTCGCCGGTGCGGAACCAGCCGTCATCGGTGAGCGCTTCGGCCGTGGCTTCGGGGTTCTCGTGGTATCCGCTCATGACGCCGGGACCCTTGATGAGGATTTCGCCGTCGTCGCCGATCCTGGTCTCGGTGCCCGGGATGGCCCAGCCGACGGTACCGAACCGGTAGGCCGACGGGCGGTTGACGAACGATGCGGCACTGGTCTCGGACAGTCCGTACCCTTCGAGGACGACGATGCCGACGGCGTCGAACCATTGCGCGACATCACGATTGAGTGCTGCGGAACCGGAGATGAAGAACTTCAGGCGTCCACCGAACCGTTCGCGAATCGTGCTGTACACCAGCCGATCCGCGACGGCGTGCTGGACCGAGTCGAGTAGCGACGGACTCTTGCCCGCCTGCTTGGCCTTCGACACCCTCAGCCCGACGCCGATGGCCCAGTCGAAGATCTTCTCCTTCACCCCACCTTCCTCGCGCACCGTGGAGACGATCCGCGCGTGCGCCTTCTCGAAGATGCGGGGTGCCGCGCCCATGAACGTAGGTTTGACCACCGCGAGGTTCTCGACGATCTTGTCGACGCGCCCGTCGACCGCCGTCGCGAAGCCGATCTGCAGGGGCAGGGTGAGCAAGACCTTCCCGAACACGTGGGACAGCGGGAGCCAGAGGTATTGCAGGTCGTCGGCGTCGAGGATGCCGGTGGCGTCGATGGCGGCCGCCACGTACGTCCATGCGGAGTGCGACAGCCGCACACCTTTCGGCCTGCCGGTGGTGCCGGACGTGTAGATCAGGGTGGCGAGGTCGTCGGGGCCGATCGCCTCGATCCGGTCGTGCACGGCGTCGGGTGTCTCGGCGAGCAGTTCTTCGCCGAGGTCGTGTAACTGGTCGAACGTGATCACCCAGTCGTCGTCTCCGGGGTCGCCGTCGATCAGGACGACCTTCTCGACGGCACCGAGTTCGCTGCGCTCCTCGCGCAGTTTGGCGAGCTGCGCGTGGTCCTCGGCGAAAACGATGCAGCTGCCGGAGTTGGCGACGATGTAGGCGACGTCGCCTGCGGTGGTGGTGGGATACACCGTGGTGGTGGCCGCGCCGGCGCACATGACGGCCAGGTCGGCGAGCACCCACTCGTAGCGGGTGGCGGAAGCCAGCGCCACCCGCTGCTCGGCCTGCACGCCGAGGACGATGAGTCCGGCCGCGAGGTTGCGCACACGGTCGCCCGCCTCGGACCAGGTGACGCTGGACCACTTCTTCGGGTCCGCCGCGTCGACGTGTCGGAACGCTTCGCGGTTGGGTGAGTGGGCCACCCGATCCACGAACAATGCGGCTACCGACGGAGCCCGATTCTCGATTTTGGAGCGGTCAATGACCTCGTCCGATGCGCGCTGAGCTGCCATGTATCGATCTTAGGAACCGGGACCGCTCGGGGGAGTGGTTTCGGGGCAGGTCAACCGTGCTCGGCCGCCATTGTGCGGGGTCTCGCGGCGATGGCCAGAGACATGACGGCGGCGATCGCGCACAGTCCGCCCGCGACGTAGAACGCGGAGTCGTAGCCGCCGAACTGGTCGCGCACCAGTCCCGCGAGGAACGCCACGATGCCGGCGCCGATCTGGTGCGACGCCAGCACCCAGCCGAACACGATGGGTGCGTCGCCGCCGAAATGTCTGCGGCACAGTGCGACCGTCGGGGGTACGGTCGCCACCCAGTCGAGTCCGTAGAAGATGACGAACGCGATCATCGGCGGGTGCACGGTGTTCGCGAACAGGATCGGCAGCAGCATCAGCGAGATCCCGCGCAGTAGGTAGTAGATGCCGAGGAGCTTGCGTGAATCGAACCGGTCGGTGAACCACCCCGACGCGATGGTGCCGATCACGTCGAAGATCCCGATCACCGCCAGCAGGCTCGCCGCCGCCGTCACCGGCATGCCGTGGTCGTGCGCGGCCGGGACGAAGTGGGTTCCGACGAGTCCGTTGGTGCTCGCCCCGCAGATGGCGAACGTGCCGGCCAGCAGCCAGAACACCCGGGTCCGCGCCGCCGACACCAGCACCGTCACGGCCCGGCCCGCCGCGCCGCCGCGCCCGGTCGGGGCGGGTGGGGCCGCGACGTAGTCGGGTCCGGCGCCGTACGGCACCGTCCCGACGTCGGACGGCCGGTTGCGCAGGAATGCGAGGACCAGCGGCACGACGGCGAGGGCCGCGAACGACACCGTCAGCGCCACGGTCTGCCAGTTGTAGTGCTCGGCGACCATTGCGAGAATCGGCAGGAACACCAACTGTCCGGCGGCGCTGCCCGCGGTGAGGATGCCGGTCACGAGGCCGCGGCGGGTGACGAACCAGCGGTCGACGACGGTGGCCACGAAGGCGAGCGCCATCGACCCGGTACCCAGCCCCACGAGCACGCCCCACAGCAGCACGAGTTGCCAGGTGGCGGTCATGAAGACGGTCAGTCCGCTGCCGGCGGACACCAGGACCAGCGCCGCGGTCACCACCCGCCGCATGCCGAAGCGTTCCATGAGCGCCGCCGCGAACGGCGAGGTCAGCCCGTACAGCACCAGGTTGATCGACACTGCGGCGGAAATGCTTGCCCGCGACCAGCCGAAGTTCTCGTGCAGGGGGTCGATCAGGATCGAGGGCGCCGCCCTGAAACTGGCGGCCCCCACGAGGGCGAGGAACGCGACGGCGGCGACCAGCCAGGCGTAGTGGAGGCGCGGCGGGCGCGTGTCGGTGAGCGGCGCGGGCGGGCCGGGCGGCGCGATCTCGGAAGTCACCAGGCAAGTCTGGTGGGTGTGCCCCGCCCGGGGAAAGCTGCCAGAATGACAACATGCGAAAGAATCTGGCCAGGGCTGAACGTCATCGGGTGGTCGTGCTCGCCCTGGACGGTGTGATCCCGTTCGAACTCGGCATTCCGTCGAGGGTCTTCGGCCGAGCGCACGACGCCGACGGAAATCCGCTGTACGACGTGCAGACCTGCACGGCGGACGGACGGCCTGTGCGTTCGGACGCCGATTTCTCGGTGTCCGTCGATCACGGGCCCGAATTGCTGGCCGAGGCGGACACGGTGGTGATCCCCGCGTCCTACGAACTCGGCCCGGCCTACGACGACGGGCATCTGCCCCCGAACCTGGAGGCGGCTCTCTCCTTCGTCCGGCCCGGCACGCGCTACGTCTCCATCTGCACCGGCTCCTACATCCTCGCCGCCGCGGGGCTCCTCGACGGACTGCGTGCCACCACACACTGGCGCAACGCCGAACATTTCCAGCGCACCTATCCGCAGGTCCGCGTCGATCCCGACGTGCTGTTCGTCGACGAGGGGCACATCCTCACGTCGGCAGGCGTCGCGGCCGGACTCGACCTCTGCCTCCACATCGTGCGCCGCGACCACGGCTCCGGCGTCGCCAATCAGGTGGCGCGCCGATGCGTCGTCCCACCGTGGCGCGACGGCGGGCAGGCGCAGTACATCGAGCGGCCGATCCCGGAGACCACGGCCGAGTCCACCGCGGCCACCCGGGACTGGGCGCTGGATCGGCTGGGTGAGTCACTGACGCTGAGCCGAATGGCCGCGCACTCGAACATGAGCGTCCGCACGTTCACACGGCGGTTCGGTGAAGAGGTCGGCACCACCCCGAACCGCTGGCTGATCACTCACCGGGTCGACCGCGCGCGGCAACTCCTCGAGACCACCGACCTGTCCGTCGACGTCATCGCCCGTGAGGTCGGATTCGGGACGGCGGTGTCACTGCGTCAGCACATGGGCGCCGTGCTCGGCGTCCCACCGTCGGCGTATCGCAGAACGTTTCGGGTCCGGGCGCTCAAGACGACGGCACCGGCGTAGATCCCGAGTCCTCCTTCGTCCCGCTGTCCTCCGCGGTGGTTGTGCGGGCCGGGCGGATGAGCAGTTCGAGTGCCGCGAGCACGAGGAGGGCAATGAACACGATCCACAACACGACCAGTCCGGTGGGGTAGCGCCAGAACATCAGCAGCAGAGCTGCGACGCCGATGATGGCGCAGCGCAGCGGAATTCGGAGTTGGTACGCCCACCGTTCCACTTCGTTCGGCGGTCGGCCGGCGCCGGACTTGCGGGCGAAGTCCAGTGCCTGCCCATAGCCGCGACGCACGGCGGTCGCGGACGACGAGCCGCCGATGAGGAAGGCGCCGATCGCGATCACCAGACCGAGGACCGCGACCGCACGCAGACTTGTCCGCAGCGGTACCAGGACGGTGTCGATGACCGCTGCCGCCGCGTCGGGCGACAGGATGTCGGGTGGGACGCTGTCGAGGTAGATGGCGCGTCCGACGAGAATCCCGATCGCGAGGACGAGCATTCCCAGGGCGATGGACAGGCCGGCGAGGGAGAGCGCGCGCAGCCGTCGGCCACTGGGGGCGACGGCGACCGCGGCGGCGGCGCAGGCGATTCCCAGCCACGGCAGGATGGCCGACGCCTTGTCGAGAGCATTGACTGCGCGCTGCGCCTTCACCAGTTCGGGGGACTGGAACAGCACGAATTGTTTGTCGACCGCGGGGATCTTGTCGGCGAACGCGAAACCTCGCTCGGTCAGCGCGGCCTTCACATTGTCGATGACGGTGCCCAGAGAGATGCTGACGGTGCCGCTCTGGTCGACCTCCACCGAGCTGAGACCGTAGTTCCCGGTCATCACCGCCACCAGCGCGTTGTGCGCCGAACGGTTCGCCTGGATCCAGAGGTCCTCGAACTGTTGGGACTGCACGAGCGAGCTGACGGTGTCGTGGACGAAGTTCTTTGCCTGGCTGGTGATCACCGGTGCGAGGCCGACCACGGCCGCGTCCAGCCGGGGAGCGTTCGCTGCGAGATTCGAGACGTCGGTCAGTGCCTCGAGTGCGTCCTTGGTGAGCCCCTCGACGTCGACTCGGGTGAAGATCTCGTCGGTGATCTGGTTCGTGATGTCCGCCTGGAGGGCCGGATTCGCACCGAGGGGGGCGACCGTGCTCACGTAGCGGTCGGTGTCGAGGATCTGACTTCTCGTGAAGCGTGCGGTGACCGACGCGAGTGCGAGAACGGCGACCAGGACCAGCAGAATCGTGACGGCCGTCCAGCGCAATCCGTTCCGGGGTGGGCGGGCGACCGGTTCTGTGGGAACACCGGCGGCGGCGCCCGCGGCCTGTCCGCGCAGCGTCGCCACCTCGTCGCGCAACCGGAGGAGTTCGGTGCGTTCGTCCTTGTCGAGTGGGCCGGTGCTCGTGCCGTCTTCCATTGCGGATCAGATCACTTCGGGGTTCCAGGTGGCGACCGCCCAGATCACGACGGCGTTCAGCGCGATGATCGTGATTGCCCACACGGGGTAGTAGGGCAGCCACAGGAAGTTGACGAAGATCGACAAGGCGCACAGCACCATCGCGCCGACACGTGCCCAGGTGGCCCCGGTGAACAGTGCCACACCGACGGCCGCAACGATCACGCCGAGCACGAGATGAATCCATCCCCAGGTAGTGACGTCGAATTGGTAGGTGTACTCGATGCCGACGACGATCACGTCGTCCTTGGCTATCGCGGAGATCCCCTGAAAGAACTCGAGCACGCCGACGGTGACGAGAAGAACCGCCCCGCCCATCGACGTTCCCTTTGCCACACCTTGCTTGACCAGCGATTCATCGGACATGACCGTTCCTCTTTCGTCACCGTACGAAATGAACTGGCGTAAGTAAGTATCCCCCGTCGGTTCACCCTTTGTCTGGAAGATGCCCGGACGTATGCGTATTGACCTCGCTCTACGCGGCGACGGAAAATATTTGCAGGCCAATGTATGTCCGGGAAGGGGATCGCGATGTCCGACGAGTCGTTGGTCAAGCAGGGGGTCGCGGCCGCGACGTCCATGGTGGCTGCGATAGTTTTGCTCACTATCGGAATTCTCCATGTGCTCTCGGGCGTCTCGGCGCTCATGAAGGACGACCTCGTCGTCGCTGGTCCCGAGTACATTTACCAGTTCGACACGACCGCGTGGGGCTGGATTCACCTGGTGCTCGGTGTGATCGTTGCGGCCGTCGGTGTCATGTTGTTCACCGGGGCGACCTGGGCCCGTGTCGGCGCCATGGTGATCTGTGCTCTCTCCCTCCTCGCCAATTTCCTGTGGCTGCCCCACTACCCGTGGTGGTCGGTCGTGATGATCGTGCTGGACGTGTTCGTGATCTGGGCTGTCGCGACATGGAAGCCGGGCTACGAGGAGCGGCTCTAGGTCGCAACCCGTCGAGTGCCGGCTCGCGTTCCGTTGTCACTGCGCCGACGAGTCACGGGCGATCCCGGGGTTCCGCCGCCAGCGAACCGAGGCCGTCAGCACACGGATGCCCAACGAGATCAGGATCAGATTGCCGATGATCTGTGCCGACACCACCGCCCGCGCGGCCTCCGTGGTGGCCACGATGTCACCGAACCCGACCGTGGCGAACACCGTCAAGGTGAAATAGAGAGCGTCGAGGCGGGTCAGGGCTTCGTCGAAGTTGTCCGGCCCCGAGTACGAGAGCAGAAAGTACGTCGTCGCGTAGGCGACGAGGTAGACCCCCACGGTGACGGCCAACGCCTCTACTGCCTGCGCGACCGGGTACTCGGCCCGCAGCACCCTGCGGATCTGCCAGACGTACACCGCGCAGACCACAGCGAGACCGCCGATCACCATGGACACGGTGCGCAGGTTGTCCACCGTGGTGAAGGGCAGCAGGAAATATGCGCTCACCAGCACCACCGTGGCGCACACCGGGCGCAGCACCGCCGGCACCAGCACACGCACCCGCGCACGTCGGGAGAGACTTCGCACGCCGTCCTCGGCCACCGTCACCGCCCGTTTCTCGTCGTCGGCTGCGCTCGGATCCGTTCGGGGTCCCAGGTCGAGACCTCCCAGATCACCACCTTCTCGGCGATTGGTTCGAACTGAAGTCGCCATCTTCCAGTTTCGCCGATCGAGGAGCCGACCAGAGCACATTGGCCGTCTTTGTACTCCGGAGCGCAAAGACCCGTCGACCGTCAGGGTTCCAGGGCAACCGAGTTCACACGCCGAGTTCGTCACCCGGGTGCAACTCCACCGCAACGACACCCGCCCGCTCGGCGTGGTGGACGAACTCGGCGCCCGGACCGAAGAACAACCGGGGGCGCACGGCGTCGAGGCCGACCGGCCACAGTGTGCCGTAGTGGATCGGCACCGCCAGTCCCGCCTCCACCAGACGCGCGACGACCGCGGCCCGAGACGGGTCGAGGTGACCCTTGCCGAGTGTCGGACCCCAGCCCCCGACGGGTAGCAGCGCGAGGTCCACGGGGCCGACGTGGTCGGCGAGATCCGGGTACAGGTCGGTGTCACCGGCAAAATAGGACCGCCGGTCCCCCTCGACGACGTACCCGATCGCGGGCGCGAGCTCCGGGCCGCGCCGCCAGCGCCGTCCGTCGTGTCGGGCGGGCACGGCGCGCACGGTGACCTTGCCGATCCTCGTCTCGTCGCCGGGCCGCAGCAGCACCAGGCGGTCGGCGAACTGGCGCAGCGCGGGCAGGCCGTCGACCGCCCGCCACGGGGCCACGATCGGGACGTCCGGATCGAGCAGCCGCAGCGACGGCAGATGGGCATGGTCGGCGTGCAGGTGCGAGAGCAGGACGGCGTCCGGGTTACGCACGTGCGGTCCGGTCGGCGCGGGGCCTCGTCGGCGGCGTAGGTGCGCGACGCGGTCGGTCAGCACCGGATCGGTCAGGACGACCGTCCCGCGGTCCACGATCAGCGCGCTGGCATGTCCGAGCCAGCGCACACCGGCTGCGGCGGCATCCGGCCACGGCGTTGCGCTCACACCCTTACGATTCCAGATGACGAAAGGCGGTGCGATGCGCACGGTGGGCGGCGTGGTGCGGGTGCTCGTCGAGTTCTTCGTGCTCTGGGGGTCGTCGGCGCTCGCGCTCATCGTGCTCGACCGCATCCTCGGCGGCATCGCCCTGGACCGGTCGAGCTTCGCTCCGCTACCGGCACTCCCGGCCGCGCTGGTGCTCGCGTTGGTGTTCGGCCTGCTCAACGCCGCGCTGTGGCCGGTGATCATGCGGTTCATGTCGTGGATCGGCCCGGTGCTGCTGTTCGTCGGGGTATTCCTCGCCGGCGGACTGATCATGCTGTTGACGCTGTACCTGGTACCGGTCGCGTCGGTGGACCAGCTGAGCGATGCATTCGTCCTCGCGGCGCTGCTCTCGCTGTTCACCTCCGTGGTGTCGGGCGCGATCGCGTCCCGCTCCGATACCGCGTACCGACTGATGCAGGTGCGCCGACAGCGGTTCCGGTTGCGTCGCAACGCCGCCCTCGTGGACGCGACCCCGGGGCTTTTGTGTATCCAGATCGACGGCCTCGGTTACGACGTGCTGCGTCGTGCGATCGCCGACGGCGTGACGCCCGGGCTGGCGAAGTTGGTGCGCGAGACCCACCGGCTGGTGCCGTGGCACACCGACTGGAGCAGTCAGACGGGTGCGACCCAGCTGGGCGTGCTGCACGGTTCCAACCACAACGTGCCGGCGTTTCGCTGGTACGACAAGACGACCGAGCGTATTTCGGTGTTCAGCAACCCGGCCGACAACGAGCAGCGCGAACTCGAACGAACGGACATTCCCGGCCTGCTGGCGCACGACGGTGCGAGCCGCGGCAACCTGTTCACCGGCGGCGCGCACGACAACGTGCTCGTCGTCAGTCGCATGCGCGGCGCCCGCCTCGGCGGCGGTGCCGGCTACAGCGACTATTTCGCCGACCCGGCGAGCGCGCTGCGCACGTTCATCCGGATGTTCGCGGAACTGCAACGGGAACTACGCCAGTCACTGCGGCAGAAGCGAAAGGACATCCAGCCGCGGGTGCCGCGGGGCGGGGTCTATCCGTTCGTGCGGGCGTTCGCGACCGTGCTCGCCACCGACGTCGCCGTCGCCGCGGTGGTCGGCGATCTGATCAAGGGACGCAGTGTGGTCTACGTCGACCTGATCGGCTATGACGAGGTGTCACATCACTCGGGCATTTCCCGGCCGGAGACCCTTGCGGTGCTGACCAAACTCGACGACGTCGTCGAGATGGTGCTCGCCGTGGTGGAGCAGGCCGATCGGCCCTACCGCGTCGTCGTGTTGTCCGATCACGGGCAGAGTCAGGGTGCGACCTTCCTGCAACGGTACGGGGAAACTTTGGGGCAGTTGGTTATCCGGCTCGCCACACAGCGCGAACCGGCGGCGGTGAAGCGCCACTGGTACGAGCGCGAATCCGGCGTCTCCCACCAGCCCGGGGCTGAGGGGCGCGGCTACGCCGCAGCGAGCGTGCACTCGCCGACTGCCGGCGAGGAGGCCCACGCCTCTGCAGGCGAGCCGATCGTGCTCGGCTCCGGCAATCTCGGTCTGGTCTACTTCCCGCACCTGCCCGGCCGCGCCGATGTAAATGCCATCGAGGCTGCCCATCCCGGGCTGCTCACCGGGCTGCGCGAGCATCCCGGGGTCGGCTTCCTGCTCGTTGCCGCCCCGGGCGGGTCCGTGGTTTTCGGACCCCACGGCCAGGTCGACGTGACGACCGGCGAGGTCACCGGCGAGAACCCGCTCGCGGTGATGGGCCCTGACGCGCTGGCAAAGGTGCGACGCACCGACACCTTCGACAACGTTGCCGACATCATGGTCGGTGGCGCGTACTGGCCCGAGACCGACGAGGTCGCGGCGTTCGAGGAGCAGGTCGGGTCGCACGGTGGAATGGGCGGACCGCAGAGTACTCCGTTTCTCATCTACCCCGCCGACCTGCCCGCACCGCCCGACCCGCTGCGCGGGGCCGAGGCCGTGCACACGGTGCTCGTCGGCTGGCGGGATCTTTCGACGGGACCGCGCGCACGCGACCTATCGGGAACCGGCCCTTGACGGCTGGCGAAGACCCGCAGCCCAAGACGTGCAATGTGCTGCGATCGCCTCCGGGCACGGCGGAAGATGGAACTACGACGGGAAGTCGGACCGTTGTGAGGAAGTACGCGCCGCCGTCGAGGGGGTAGTCACGTGAACAGATCAGGCATCCCCGATACCGGCGACCGTGGCCGGCGGTGGTGGGCCCGTGTGGCGTTCGTGTTCGCCGTCGGTGCGGCGGCAGTGCCCGTGCTGTTCGCCGGGTTGCTGGGCACCGTGGCGTTGCTCATCGTGGGGGCCGGTGGCGTCGTGGTCACGGTGGCAGCGTTGTACTGGTTCCTCACCCGGCGCGGGGTGCTCAGGTGGATCTCGCTGGGGGTGGCGATCGTCGCGCCGATCGTCGTGCTGACGCTGTTCATCCGCGCGCACCTGCTGTGGGTGGTGCTGCTCGCGTATGTGCTCGCTCTGCTGGCCGTCGTCTGCGCCCGCGCCGCTTTGCGTGGCAGACGTGCGGAGATGACCATGCCCGAATACCCTGCCCCGCCCGCGCAGCACCCGTTCCTGATCATGAATCCGCATTCCGGTGGCGGGAAGGTCGCGAAATTCGACCTGAAGCGCAGAGCCGAAGAGTTGGGCGCCGACGTCGTGCTGCTCGAAGGGCCGGCCACCGTCGACGTCACCGCACTGGCCCGGCAGGCGGTCGCGAAAGGGGCCGATCTGCTGGGGGTGGCGGGCGGAGACGGGACCCAGGCGCTCGTAGCGGCGGTCGCGGCCGAACACCACCTGCCGTTCCTCGTGATCAGTGCCGGAACCCGCAACCACTTCGCGATGGATCTCGGACTCGACCGCGCCGATCCGACCCGATCGCTGGACGCACTCCGGGACGGTGTCGAGCTGCGCGTCGACCTCGGCACCATCAACGGTCGAACCTTCGTCAACAATGCCTCGTTCGGGGTCTACGCCGAGATCGTGCGCAGCCCCGCATACCGCGACGACAAGGCCGCGACAGTGCTGACGCTGCTCCCCGATCTGCTCACCGGGCACGCCGGGCCTCGATTGGTCGCACGGATCGGTGAGACTGCCGTGGAGGGACCGCAGGCGGTCCTGGTGAGCAACAATCCGTACGGCAACAGTGATCTGGCGGGTCTGAGCCGCCGGGACCGTCTCGATCGCGGCGTCCTCGGCGCGGTCACCCTGTCGGTGGCGAACACCCGGCAGGCGGTCGGTCTGCTGCGCCGCACCAACGTACGCGGCCTGACGCAGGAAACGTCGATGGAGGTGGTCGTAGACGCCGACACACCGGAGATCCCCGTGGGAGTCGACGGCGAATCCCTCCTGCTCCGCACTCCGGTGCGGTGCACCATCGAACCGGACGCCTTGCGGGTGCGGGTGCCCAGGACGAGGCCCGGGGTGCGTCCCGCTGCACCAGCGTTCGACTGGGTTCGACTGTGGCGGACGGCGTTCCGACCTCACCCCCCGTCCGGGTCGGCGCCCCGAGACTGAATTCGGGAGGTGGTTCTCGATCGTTCGGCAATGCCGTCGCTCTTCAGGATCACGTAGATCAGTGCCGACACGAACGGAACGAGGAGCAGGAAACACACCCAGAACGCTTTCATCCACCCCGAGGTCCCGTGGTCGCGGAACAGGTCGGCGCTGATCGCGAACAGCAGCAGGAGATACGCCAGGAACGCGAAGGCGATGGCACCGAGCCAGAAGATCGTCCAGAAGGAATCCATGCGCCGCGCCCCGTCCTGTGGTCGGTTCAGTCGTCGGTCGGATCGGCGGTGTGATCGGCTCGACTGTGGAATGCGGCCACGGCGGCGTCGATGGTGGGATAGAAGTGTGTCGCGTCGAACCTGTCGCCCACCCCGAACCGGATGAGCCGATCCTTGATCGGGCCCTTCATCTCCGCGAACGCCAACCGGATCTGTTTCCCTTCGAGATACGTGTCGAGGTCGACGAGTTCGTCGACGGCGGTGGTGTCGAGACCGGTGATCGGCTCGGCGGCCACGATCACCCACTCGACCGGGCTCGGCGCTGTCGCCACCACCGAGCGCACGTATTCGTCGAAGATCTCGCCGTTGGCGAAGAAGAGGGGAGCGTCGAAGCGCACCAGCACCAGCCCGGGGATGCGGAGGCCGCCGGGGTGGCGTTCGACGTCATGGAAGCCGGGGCGGTCGGTCGTCCGGACGAGTTCCGTGCGGTACGGCTGCCAGGCCTGCGCGACCACCGCGACGAAGGACAGCCCGATCGCGACGAGGATTCCCTGCAGCACACCCACCAAAGCGACCCCGAGGAATGCCGCGACGGCGAGGCCGAACTCCACGGTGCTCATGCGCCACATCCGGATCATTCCACTCACATCGACCAGCGCCGTGGCGGCGACGATCACCACGGCCCCGAGTGTCGCGTCGGGGAGGTACGTGGTGACCCCGGGGGCGACGAGAACGAAGACCAGGACGGCGAGTGCTCCGACGACGCAGGCGAGTTGGGTGCGGGCGCCGCTCTGTTCGGCCACCGGGGTCCGCGACCCGCTGGCGGAGATGGGGAACCCGCCGAACAGTCCACCGGCGATGTTGGCCACGCCGACCGCCTTCATCTCCGTGCTGCCGTTCACGTCTTCACCGTGCCGGGCGGCGAACGTGCGGGACAGCACCCCTGTGTCGGCGAACGCGATCAGGGCGATACCGGCCGCGGGGCCGACGAGGTTCCCCACGTCCCCCCAGTCGACACCGCCGAACGACGGCAGCGGCAGGCCGGCGGGCAGGGCGCCGACCATCCCGATGTCGTCGGTGAGTCCGAGTGCGGCGGACAGGATGATCGCGCCGACCACGGCCACGAGGACGCCGGGGATGCGGGGCACCCAGATGCGGAACCCGATGATGACGGCGAGGGAGCCGATGCCCACTGCGGCGGCGACGGGGTCGATGTTGCCCTGTACCACGGACTTTCCGATCTCCCCGATCTCTCCGATGAGGCCGGACGCGTCGACGGAGAATCCGAGCAGCTTGGGCAGTTGGCCGACGACGACGATGAGCGCGATCGCATTGAGATAGCCGAGCCGGATGGGCTTCGACAGCAGTTCGGTCACGAAGCCGAGATGCAGGAATCCGCCGACGAGGAGAATGAGGCCGACGAGGACGCCGAGGATTCCGGCGAGCGCGAGCGCGCTCTCCGGGTCGTCGGCCACGGCGAGAGGCAGTACCGCCGCGGCGATGAGCGGCGCGAGCGACGAGTCCGGGCCGAGCACGAGGATTTTCGACGGCCCCACCACGGCATACGCGAGGAGCGGGATGATCGTGGCGTAGAGGCCGGCGTAGGCGGGCAACCCGGCGGCTTCCGCGTACCCCATCCCGGCGGGGATGAGCAGGGCGGTGAGGACGAGCCCGGCGGTGATGTCGGGGCGCAGCCATTCGCGGTGGTACGCCCGCGCCGTCGCGATGCCCGGCAACTGCGCGAGGCTGCCTGTCCAGGACACGGTCCCGGCCTCAGCGTGCGCGCTGGGGGTCGACGGCGGCGGGGGCGGTCATCGGTGCGGGCGGCGCCGAGTGGAGGTGGCGCCGGCGCCGGAACGCCTTCTCCGCTTCGACGACGATCGGGATGATCAGTGACCACCCGAGGCAGGCGAGCCACTGGCCGCCGGTCAGCGACGTGGTCATGAGGAGGTCCTGGAGGAACCCGGCCTCGACCGCGAACACCGTCACGATGGTCGGGATCGAGAGGATCTTCAGTGCGCCGAGGATCGGTGGGGTGAGCCCGGATTCCGGGTCGCGTCGCATGACGAGCCCGGCGAGGATGGAACCGAACGACAGCACCACGAACGCCGTCGTCATGGGAACGTTCGCCTCGGTCGTGCTCATCTCGCCCGGCGCGAGGAGCATCGCGGCGAGCGTGACGGCGAACTGCAGGACGCCGTATGCCAGCCACTGCACGAACGCCCTCCGGTTGGCGATCGGCATCTGCGGGTCGCGGGGCGGCTTGTTCATCAGATCCGGTGCAGGCGGGTCGAGCATGATGACGGCGACCGGGAACAGCGTGATGAAGAAGTGCTGGAACAGCACCATCAGCGGGGTGAGCGCGACCCCGTCGTTGATGTCGAAAATGCTCGCGACGAGAAATAGCAGCACCAGCGAGAACAGTTTCGACATCTGGTACCGGATGTAGGACACGATCTTGTCGTAGATGTTGCGGCCCAGTCGGATCGCGGTGATCAGGGTCCCGAAATTATCGTCGGTGAGCACCATCTTGCCCGCCTGTTTGGTGACTTCGCTGCCCGAGCCCATGGCTACGCCGATATCGGCCTTCTTCAGCGCGGCCGCGTCGTTGACGGCGTCCCCGGTCATCGCCACGACGGCGCCGTTCTTCTGCATGATGTCGGCCAGGCGCAGTTTGTCCTGGGGGGTGACGCGGCCGAACACGTGCAGATGCGGGAGTGCGGCCGACAGTTCCTCATCGGTCATGGCCTGCAGTTCCGCACCACCGATCGCGCCTGGTCCGAGTCCGAGTTCGGCGCCGATCGCGGATGCCGTGATCGCGTGGTCGCCGGTGATCATGCGGACGTCGATGCCCGCCTCGTGGGCGGTGCGCACCGATTCGATCGCCTCCGGCCGAAGCGGGTCGATGATCCCGACCATGCCGACGAACGTGAGGTCCGCGACGTAGGACATGGGGTCGGCCACCGCGGCCTCCTCCTGCCCGTCGAGGCGGCGGACCGCGAAGGCCAGCACGCGAAGCCCCTTCTCGGACATGGTCCGGTTCGCTGCCGTCAGTTCCTCCCGGACCTCGTCGAGCGGCACCTCCTGCCTGCCCGGCCGGAAGGCGGTCGTGCACCGCGCCAGGACCACGTCGGGCCCGCCCTTGACCAGTTCCACGAATTGGGTTCTGCCATCGACCTCGAGATGGTGGAACGTCGCCATGAACTTGTACGCGGAGTCGAACGGCACGGCGGCGACGCGCGGATACGTCCGCCGGGTCAGTGGGGCGTCGAC
Source organism: Rhodococcus sp. IEGM 1351 (assembly GCF_030056875.1). NCBI lineage: Bacteria > Bacillati > Actinomycetota > Actinomycetes > Mycobacteriales > Nocardiaceae > Rhodococcus > Rhodococcus sp. IEGM 1351. The sequence goes on from NZ_JASHKU010000041.1 coordinate 16,788, forward strand.
ACCGATCTTCGCCGCGAGCACCACCAGCGCGGCCTCCGTCGGGTCGCCGACGACCTCTCCGGTGCCGGAGACCGTGGCGTCGCTGTCGAGGCACAACCCGTACGCGAGCAGCGTGAAATCCGGGACCGCCTCGCCCGCGACGTGGGTGATCTTCCCCGACTTGGCGTAGCCCTCACCGTCGACGGTGTACCACCGGCAGTGGAAGTACAGCGACCGCACGGTCATCTGGTTCATCGTCAGCGTGCCGGTCTTGTCCGAGTTGATTACGCTGGTCGCGCCGAGCGTCTCGACGTCCGTGAGGTTCTTCACGATGGCTTTGGCGTCGGCCAGCTGCCGTGCGCCGTAGGCCAGCATCGCCTGGACGAACGTCGGCAGACCGGTCGGGATCGCGGAGACCCCCATGGAAATGCCGAGCAGCAGCAGCGTCGTCACGTCCTGTCCGCGAATCACCCCGATGATCACGATGATCGCCACCGAAGTCCACGCGATGACGCCGAGCACTTTCGTGAGCGAGTCCAGTTCGCGCTGCAGCGGAGACTTGCTGGGCGCGACCGCAGAGAGCATCGACGCGATCTGACCCATCTGGGTGTGCATGCCGGTCTCCGTGACCACCATGGTGGCGGTGCCGCGGGTGACCGAGGTGTTCTGGAAGCCCATGTTGCTGCGGTCGCCGAGAGAAACGTCGATGGTGCCGAGCGTCTGGGGGTCCTTCGCGACGGGTGCACTCTCACCCGTCAGTGCCGCCTCCTGGGTCTCCAAGGTGGCCGTCGTGAGAAGGCGGCCGTCCGCGGGGACGATGTCGCCCGCCTCGAGCTGCACGACGTCGCCCGGCACGAGCTCGGTGGCGTCGAGCTGGGTCAGAGCGCCGTCGCGGACCACCCGCGCCTGCGGTGTCTGCATCTTCGCCAGTGCGTCGACGCTGGCGCGCGCCTTCACTTCCTGCCGTGTGCCCAGCACGATGTTGAGCCCGACGAGAACCGCGACCACGATCGCCGTCGGGATTTCGCCGATGACGATGCTGACCACGGCCACCGCGACCAGCATCAGGTTCATGGGGTCCTTCAACTGCAGCAACGCGATCGACCACGTCGAAGGCGGCGGCTCGGAGGCGATCTCGTTCGGACCGTGCCGTCGGCGACGTTCGTCTACTTCGCCGGTCGTCAGCCCCGCCTGCCGATCGGAGGCCAGTGCGGACACGACGGCGTCGGCGTCCTGGGCATGCCAGGCCGTCTGCGCTTGCGTGGGTTCCGTCGAGACCATGACCGCTCGTCCTTTCGGCTCGGATCCTCAGTAGGGGGTGGGAATCCAGTGCAGTGGTTGCCTCGGCGCCTCGTAGCCGTGCGGGCCCCGCCGCTCCGGCAAGGTGATGTCGGGGCGTTCGAGGGGTTCGTAGGGGATCTGGCTCAGCAGATGGCTGATGATGTTGAGCCGGCCGCGCTTCTTGTCGTCGTTGACCGCGACGTACCAGGGCGCCCAGCCGGTGTCGGTGAAGTGGAACATCTCGTCCCGTGCCCGCGAGTAGTCGTACCAGTGGGTGTACGACTTCAGGTCCAGGTCCGACAGCTTCCAGATCTTCCGCGGATCGTCGATCCGGCTCTGCAGGCGCAGCGTCTGCTGGTCCTCGCTCACCTCCAGCCAGTACTTCAGCAGGATGACGCCCGAGTCGACGATCGCGCGTTCGACCGTCGGGACGAGTTGGAGGAACTGCTGAGCTTCCTCCTCGGTGCAGAAGCCCATCACCCGTTCGACGCCCGCGCGGTTGTACCAACTGCGGTCGAAGATGACGATCTCCCCGCCGGCCGGGAGATAGGGCAGGTACCGCTGCACGTACATCTGCGACTTCTCGCGATCCGTCGGGGCGGGTAGGGCGACGACACGGAACACGCGTGGACTGACCCGCTCGGTGATCGCCTTGATGACGCCGCCTTTCCCGGCGGTGTCGCGACCCTCGAACACGATGCAGATTCTCGCGCCCGACGATTTCACCCACTCCTGTAATGCGACGAGTTCGCCGTGAAGTGGGCGGAGCAGGCGGCTGTACTCCTTGTTCTTCATCGGTGCGGCGGGCTCGGCACCGCCTGGCCGGGGCAGGTCGAGCCCGGACTTCTCGTGCTTCGTCTTCTTTCCCACGGTTTCTACCCCGGCCGCCGACTGCTCAGACCCGAGCCGGCTGCCAGGTCGACACGGCCCAGATCACCACGACGTCGAGCGCGATGATGAGCACCGACCACCACGGGTAATACGGCAGCCACAGGAAGTTGGCGAATATGGAGACTGCCGCGATCACGATCGCGGACACCCGCGCCCATCCCGCGCCGGTGAGCAGCGCGAGGCCGACCGCCGCAACGAGCACACCCAGCACGATGTGAATCCAGCCCCACGTGGTCAGGTCGAACTTGTAGACGTAGTTCACCCCCGACACGAATACTTCGTTCTCGGCGACCGCGGCGATTCCCTGGCAGAACTGGATGATGCCCACGGTCACCATGATGATGGCCGCCCCGATCGAAGTGCCTGCCGCGACGCCCTGCTTGACCGACGTTGTCTCGGGCATGACCGTCCCCTTCCCTACCGCGAGCCGGGCGGCCCGGTACCACCCATTGTCCGCCGTCTCCGCGTGGTAGTAGTCGTGAAACCGTATTTCCGGGCAGTACTCCGGAAACTGGAGTGATCCCAGAGTCGTGAATATTCACGGTCTTGACACCGAACCGAGTTGCTCGAGAGGCCATTTCGTGTCTTGACGGCGGTTTCGCAGCGGGACGACGATGAGTCGATGATCGGTGACGACGAGTTGCTTCAGGTCGAGCAGGTCATCGAGCGCCTGATGACTCGGTACCCGTCCGTCTCACCCGTGGACATCGAGCACGCCGTGCGCACCGTTCACAAGCGCTTCGCGGATTGCAGGATCCGGGACTTCGTCCCGCTCCTGGTGGAGAAGGCGGCCCGACGCGACCTTGCCGACAGTACGTTGCCGGCCGCCGATGGCGTCGTTCTCTAGCGGCGTCGTCCCCGGCTGGGTGATACTGGCAGCAAGCCGTGTGTGGCTGTCGCTGCTGTCTTCAGAAGAGAGGTCCTGCAGTGAACGACACCGATTTCGACGAACTCGGACCCATCGACTATCTCGTCGTCGAGTTCCCTGCCGACCGGAGACCCGACGGATCGGCGTTGCCGCTTCTCATCGACCTGGTCGACCGAAACATCATCCGGGTGCTCGATCTGGTCTTCGTCCGCAAGGAAGCCGACGGATCGCTCGCCGGTATCGCCGTCGAGGACCTCGGGTTCGAGGGCGGTGTGGACGTGACGGTGTTCGCCGAGGCGACGACGGGTCTGATCGACCGAACAGACCTCGAGGATGCGGCTGCCGTCCTCGCCCCGGGCTGTTCCGGGGCCATTCTCGTCTACAAGAACACCTGGGCCGCACCGTTCGCCTCCGCCCTCCGGCGCGAAGGCGCGCAGCTCGTGGCCTCGGGACGTATCCCCGTCCAGGGCATTCTGGCCGCGCTCGACACGCTCGACGCCACTAGTTGAGATTTCGAGGAGCACATCGTGCCAGGCCAGAGTCCTGGTCTCCTGACCGGAACACCGAGTGGACGGAGCGTCGAAAATGGAAGGCTTCTGGGAGTTCTTCTGGTTCATCTTCGTCTGTTTCGCCTTCGCGGCCTACTTGTCCGTGTTGTTCGCGATCATCTCTGACCTGTTCCGGGACCGCGAGACGTCGGGGTGGGTGAAGGCGATCTGGATCCTCTTGCTGTTCGTCGTTCCCTTCCTGTCGGCACTGGTGTACGTGATCGCCCGGGGCGACGGCATGGCGAAGAGGTCGATGGCCGCCGCCGAGCAACACAGGCAAGCGCAGGACACCTATATCCGGGACGTCGCCGGACAGTCTCCGGCTCAGCAGATCACGGATGCCAAGGCGCTGCTCGATTCCGGCGCGATCACCGACGCCGAGTTCCAGGCGATCAAGACGAAGACACTGGCGTAGCGTCCGCCGGCGGTCGGCCGGGCAGACTCGTCCGAATGCGAACATCCCAGGTGGGCTTCGGTGTTCACCGGACGTGATGTGATTGCGGATTGCTGTCGATAGCGACTCGGTGACGGCTACGCTTGCCAGGTGCCGAACGATGTGATCGATGGTGCACCCGAGCGCGAAGCCGGTCCCGTCCGGCCACCCGGGTATCGCCGCTGGCTTCCGGATCGCTATGCCTTCGGGGGGCTGGTGGTCGCGGTCCTGTTCGTGTGGCTGTCGTTGACGCCGACACTCCTGCCGCGCGGTCCGTTCTTCCAGGGATTGGTCACCGGCGTATCGGCGGCGTTCGGCTACGCCATCGGATTCCTCGGTTCCAAGTTGGTTCGCTACCTCGTGCAGCGGGAGGCGCCCACCCGTGTGAAGACGGTGGTGCGCCGGGTCGCGTCGGTGATCGGAATCGTCGGAACCGCGGCGATACTGGTGTGGTTCTGGGATTGGCAGTCGCAGTTGCGGGCGATCATGAGCGCCGCACCGTTCCCGTGGTTCGGCTATCTCGTCATGGTGGTCGTCGCGGTGCTGATCTACGTCGGGTTGGTGGCGCTGGCCCGGGTGCTGCTGCGGGCGGTGTGGTGGGTCGAACGCAAGATCAGCCGGGTGGTGCCGCGGCGGATCTCGGCGACGGTCATCGGCGTACTGGTGGTGGCGCTGCTGTTCGCACTCGTCAACGGCGCCGCGGTGCGCGTGATCATGTCGGGGCTGAACAATTCGTTCGCCGCCGTCAACCAGGAGACCAAGGCCGGTGACGAGCCACCGACGTCGTCGCTGCGTTCGGGCGGACCGGACTCGCTCGTGACGTGGGATTCGCTGGGGCGGCAGGGCCGTTCCTTCATGTCGCGTGGCCCGACCGTCGAAGAATTGTCCGCGTTCAATGGTGGGCGGCCCGCGGTGGAGCCGATCCGGACTTACGCCGGGCTGGCCAGCGGCGGCGATTCGATCAGCGGGAACGCCCAGCTGGCAGCGGACGAACTCGAACGCGCCGGCGGGTTCGATCGTGCGGTGGTCGGCGTGGCCACTACCACCGGTACCGGGTGGATCAACGAGAGTCTCGCCTCATCGCTGGAGTACATGTACAACGGCGACACGGCGATGGTCGGATTGCAGTACTCCTATCTGCCGAGTTGGCTGTCCTTCCTGGTGGACAAGGAGCGTGCCCATCAGGCCGGGGAGGCGTTGTTCGACGCGGTGTACGACAAGTGGAAGGTATTGCCACCGGAAACTCGTCCGAAACTCGTCGTCATGGGAGAGAGTCTCGGATCCTTCGGGGGCGAAAGTGCATTCGGCAGTGTCGACGATGTCGAGGCCCGTACCGACGGTGTGCTGTTCACGGGGCCGCCGAACGCGAACGAGATATGGACCGACGTCACTACGAACCGCGATCCGGGTTCGCCCGAATGGCTGCCGATCTACGAGCAGGGCGGGACCGTCCGCTTCGGAGCACGCGCACCGGAGGACCTGCCACGCCCCGACGCCCCGTGGGGACGGCCACGGATGGTCTATCTCCAACACCCATCGGACCCGATTGTCTGGTGGTCACCGGAACTCCTGCTGAGCGAGCCCGACTGGCTGAAGGAGGACCGTGGCTACGACGTCCTCGACAGCACGCAGTGGTTCCCGTTCGTGACTTTTCTTCAGGTGGCGGCCGACATGGCGGTGTCGACGGGTGTTCCCGACGGGCACGGACACACGTACGTCGTCGACATCGCCGACGCGTGGAGCGCAATCCTGTCGCCCGACGGCTGGACCCCGGCAGACAACGATCGCCTGCGGACGACGCTCGCCGAGATGGGGGAGGACGGCTGACCTCCTCGCGTGCGCCGACGGCTACGGCGCCGCGAGGAAGGAGCTGACAGCGGGCGCGAGATCGGCTGCGTTGGTCACGATGTCGAGGTGACCGCCGAGGTGCAGGTGCAGGGTCGCGTGTGGCAAAAGCGCGTTCATGATGTGGGCGTTGGCGATGGGAATGATCGGGTCGTCGGTGCCCGCGACGATCAGTGTGGGCTGCCGGATGAGCGGAAGTACCGGCAGGCTCGTCCACATCGCTCCCGCGAGGAGTTGATGGAGATAACCGATGCGGGAGCCCGTGTGCGTCTGTTTTCTGAAGACTCGCGCGACGGCTTCACCGCCGAGGCGCGCCGTGCCACCGTACAGGTCGCCGGCGATGGCAGCCGCATAGCCGGTGTCGGTGAACCGCCTCGGAGTCAGCATCTTCGCGAGCACACGCGGGTGGCCCGGAATCATCAGGGCCCCGGTCCCGGTGGCGACGAGGACGACGCGCCGGCAGCGCCGAGGGTTCTGGAGGGCGAACTGCTGGGCCAGCGCTCCGCCCCAGGACAAGCCGAGGATGTCGACGACATCGACCCCGATCTCGGTGAGGAGGCGGCTCAGGCCGCACGCGAGGGCGGGAATCCCGTACGGGACCGGGGATGCCGGCGAACCCCCGGTGCCGGGCACGTCGAAACTGATGACCGTCGCTGTCGGATCCATCGCGGCGACAAGCGGGTCCAGCACTTCCAGGCCGGCTCCGATGCCGTTGCACAGGACCAGGGGCACACCGGTCCCGCGGCGGATCCGCACCCGGATCCGCCGACCGCCGACCGGAACGACCCTGTCGTCGAACCGGTCGCGCCCACCGAACAATTCGGTCACGCTCACGTGTAGAGCACCACGACGTCCGCGATGCACACCGGACGCGTTCCGCCGTCGATCTCGTAGGTCAATCCGAAGACTGCCTCGATGCCGGCCGGTTTCCGTTGAGCGGCGATCACGGACACGGTGACACGCAGCGCGGAACCGACGGGAACGGGCGCCGGGAACCGCACCTTGTTCAGGCCGTAATTGAGGGCGGCGTGCACGCCGTCGACGGTGAGAACTTCGGCGAGGATGCTCGGGGCCAGCGACAGCGTGAGATAGCCGTGCGCGATGGTGCCGCCGAAGGGGCCACGGGCCGCGCGCTCGGGATCCGTGTGGATCCACTGGTGGTCCCCGGTCGCGTCGGCGAACAGATTCACCTGATCCTGCGCAATTTTGAGCGTGCCGGTGGTTCCGATGGTCTGTCCGACGAGCCCGAGGAGTTCGGTGGGCTGTGTGAGATGCATGGGTAGGAATGTCCCTCTGTGGTGTCGAGTGGGTCAGCTGTGGTGGACGTAGGTGCCCGGGGCGGGCCCGAGCGGGGGGAACTGCCGGGCGCCGAGGCCGCCGGGGGCGTCGATGTCGGGTCCGCTGCGCTCGGCGAGCCACCGGGCGTAGTCGGGCCACCACGAGTCCGGTGCGGTCTCCGCTGCGGCCAGCCACTCGTCCGGAGTCTCCGGGTCGGGCTGCCCGAATCGGAAGGACGCTCGCGGATTGCCCGGGGGGTTCACGAGCGAGGCGATGTGACCGTTCGACGAGAGCACGAATCGGGAGTCCTTGCTGCCGAGGAGGCGAGCGCTCCGGTAGGTGGACTGCCACGGGCAGAGGTGGTCGGCGGAGCCGCCGACGACGTACGCGTCGGCGGTCACGGTGGCCAGGTCGACGGGTGTGCCGAGCATGGTCGCCGCGCCCGGCGTCGTCAGCGCGTTGCGCAGTCCGAGCAGGACGAGATCGCGGTGCAGTGCCGCCGCCATGCGGGTGGTGTCGGAGTTCCAGAACAGCACGTCGAAGGCGGCGGGAGCCCGGCCCTGCACGTAGTTGTTCACCCAGTACCGCCAGACCAGGTCGGTCGGACGCAGCCAGGCGAACATCTCGGCGAGGGTGCGGCCGTCGAGATAGCCCTTGGCGGCCGAGGCTCGGATCGCGGCCGCAGCGGCGCGCTCGCTCATGACGGCAGCCGCGGTGCCGGCCTGGGTCTGGTCGAGAACGGTGACGGCCAGGGTGAGGCCGGCGATGCGGTCGCCCTCGCCGATCTCGGCGAGATGTGCCGCGACCATCGCCGCGAGAATCCCACCCGAGCAGGTGCCCAGGACGTGGGCGCTTTCGGTTCCGGCAATGCACTGCACCGCATCGAGCGCCTCCACGATCGCCGCGCCGTAGGTGTCGGCATCCCAGTCCCGGTGCCGGGCGTGGGGGTTGCGCCAGGAGATCGCGAAGACCTGCTGACCCTGCTGCAGGAGGTACTCGATCAGACTGCGGCCCGGCGCGATGTCGAGGATGTAGTACTTGTTGATGACGGGCGGGACGATCAACAGTGGTGTGGCGTGGACTTGTTCGGTCTGCGGCGTGTAGTGGATCAGTTCGAACGTGCGGGTCTGCAGGACCACGGCACCCTTCGTCGCAGCCACGTCCTCCCCGACGGCGAACGCGTCGGGTTCGACCATGGCAGGCACGCGAGGTTTCGACAGCATGTCGCGGACGAGCGCGCGGACTCCGCGTGCCGCACTGAGGCCGCCCGTGTCCACCATTGCCTTCCAGCCCAGCGGGCTGAGGAGTGGATTGTTGGTGGGGGACAGGCCTTCGACGAGGTTGTCGAGGACGAACCGCATCCGTTCGTGGTCACGCCAGTCGAGTTCGGCGTCGTCGAGCAGGGCCGCAGCGGTGTGCGACGTCGCGAGATACGCCTGCATCGCCCGGCGCAGGGCCGGATTCTGCTGCCACGCGGCGTCGCCGAAGCGTTTGTCCGACTTCGCGGGAGTTCGATCCGAGGCGCCGACGGCGATGGCGCCGAGTTCGCGGACGAGGGCGCCGCCGCGCCGGGCAACGGTACCCGGCCGGCCGGCGAGGCCGACCCCGAGACGGGTCCACGAGCTGTCGGGGAGCATGCGGGCGGCCACGCCGCGGGTTCCGCTGGTGAGGAGAAGGTCGAGGGGAGCGGTGAGCTCGTCGGGGATGGTGGGGAGGGGAGTGTCGCTCACGCTTGTGCTTTCGGTATCAGAGTGCGGCCGCGGCGCGGCCGAGTTCGCGTTTGAGGATCTTGCCGGTGGCGGTCATGGGAAGGGTGGTGACGAATTCGACGGTGCGGGGGTACTTGTAGCTCGCCATCTGCTGCTTGGCCCAGGCGATCACATCGTCCGCGGTGACCTGTGCGCCGGGCTCGAGGATGACGTACGCCTTGATCTCCTCGCCGTGGCTGTCGTCGGGGACGCCGACGACGGCGGCGAGAGAAATGGCATCGTGGCCGAGGAGGACTTCTTCGATCTCACGGGGGTACACGTTGAAGCCGCCGCGCACGATCAGGTCCTTGGCCCGGTCGACGATGTAGTAGAAGCCGTCGCCGTCGACGCGGGCGAGGTCGCCGGTTCGGAACCAGCCGTCCCGCAGCACTTCTGCCGTGGCGTCCGGGCGGTTGTAGTAGCCCTTCATGATGTTGTGGCCGCGCAACGCGATCTCGCCGATGTCACCGGCGCCGGTGACGGTGTTCCAGTCCTTGTCGACGAGCCGGGCCTCGATTCCCCACACGGGGACACCGATCGAGCCGGGCCGTGGATCGCCGCCGGGATCGCTGAACGTCGCGAGCGGCGACGTCTCGGACAGTCCGTATCCCTCGAGAATCTGGACACCGAAGCGGTCGGCGAACCGGGTGAGGATCTCCACCGGCAGCGCGGCGCCGCCGGAGATCGCGAGTCGCATGTTGCCGGCGATGCGGTCGATGTCGGCGGGGTGTTCGTCGAGGGCGCCGAGCAGACCCCAGTACATGGTGGGCACCCCCGCGAATACGGTGATGTTCTCCCGTTCGATGAGATCGAGTGCGGCGGCGGCCTCGAACCGGGGCAGCAGCACGAGGGTCGCCCCGACCGAGATTCCGGCGTTGAGGGTGACGGTCTGGCCGAACGAGTGGAACAGTGGCAGGGTCACCAGGTACCGGTCGTGGGTGGCCGGTGTGCTGTCGAAGAGACGATTGGCGGTCAGCGCGTTGAGCACCATGTTGGCGTGGGTGAGCTCGGCGCCCTTGGGTTTTCCGGTGGTCCCGCTCGTGTAGAGGATGACGGCGGTGTCCCCGGGTTCGCGGACCACGGTCTCGACCTCGGTGTCGCGATCCGCGACGGCGTCCGCGAGTGTTCCGATGCCGTCGATCGTGGCGGGAGCGTCCGGGTCGGCGGTGATGCGGAACATGGTGCGGCAGTCGGGACTCTGCGTGAACGCGGAGCGCCCGTACTCGCCCATCGGCAGGTCGGGGGTGCCGTCGTAGCACAAGTACGCCTTGGCGTCGGAATCGGCGAGGTGGTAAGCGATCTCGCGGTCCTTGAGGAGAACGTTGAGCGGTACGACCACGGCGCCGGCCTTGAGGATGCCGTAGTAGACGACGGGGAACTGGGGGATGTTGGGGCAGGAGAGCGCGACCTTGTCACCGGGTTCGATGCCGCACGACATCAGCAGGTTCGCGACCTGGTTCGACCGGGTGTCGAGGTCGGCGTAGGTCATCCGTGCGTCGCCGAGAATCAAGGCGTCACGGTCGGGGAATCGGCGGGCGGAGTCTTGGAGAAGGACGGAAAGGTTGAGCACGGGAGACTTTCTCGTGGTGGGAGGGTGGGAGGAGCGCTACGACAGCGCCGCTGCGGTGGCGGCGCGCACCAGGTCTTCGGTGACCCCGGGCGCGCACTCGCGCAACACCAGGCCGGTGCCGGTGACGTCGACGACGGCCAGGTTGGTGATGATCCGATGCACGACAGTGCGTCCGGTGAGAGGCAGGGTGCAGCGTTCGACGATCTTCGGGGCACCGGACTTGTCGCAGTGCTCCATGACCACGATGACTTTGCGGGCGCCGTGCACGAGGTCCATCGCACCGCCCATGCCCTTGACCATCTTTCCCGGAACCATCCAGTTCGCGAGGTCGCCGGCCGCGGAGACCTGCATTCCTCCGAGGACGGCGGTGTCGATGTGGGCGCCGCGGATCATCCCGAAGCTGAGCGCCGAATCGAAGAACGACGCGCCCGCGTTGACGGTGACCGTTTCCTTGCCGGCGTTGATCAGATCCGCATCCACCGCGTCCTCGTCCGGATACGGGCCGGTGCCGAGGATGCCGTTCTCGCTGTGCAGCGTCACGTCGAACCCCGCGGGCAGGAAGTTCGGGATCAGTGTGGGCAGCCCGATACCGAGGTTGACGTACTCACCCGGCGACAGTTCCCGGGCGGCACGGGCTGCCATGTCCTCGCGGGTCCAGCCGATCGTCTCGACGATGGTCGTCATGTCAGTCCTTCCTCGCGGCGACGGTGCGCTTCTCGATCTGCTTGTCCTGAGCCCCGGTGTGGACGATCCGGTCGACGAAGATCCCCGGCAGGTGTACCCGCGCCGGGTCGAGGACCCCGGGCTCGACGAGCTGCTCGACCTGTGCGATACAGATGCGGCCGGCCATCGCGGCGAGCGGGTTGAAGTTGCCTGCGGCCTTGGCGAAGACGAGGTTGCCTTCGGCGTCGCCGATGCGGGCGTGGACGAGTGCGAAGTCGGCGGTGATCGACTCCTCGAGCACGTACTGGCGGCCTGCGAACTCGCGGACCTCCTTCGGCGGAGACGCGACGGCCACCGATCCGTCGGCGGCGTACCGCCACGGCAGCCCGCCGTCGGACACGGGCGTTCCGACCCCGGCGGGGGTGAAGAACGCGGGGATCCCCGCACCGCCGGCACGCAGCTTCTCGGCCAGGGTGCCCTGCGGCGTCAGTTCGACCTCGAGTTCACCCGACAGGTACTGGCGCGCGAATTCCTTGTTCTCCCCGACATACGACGCGGTGACGCGGCGAATCCGACTGCGGGAGAGCAGGATGCCGAGTCCGTGACCGTCGACGCCGCAGTTGTTGGAAAACACCTCCAGATCGGTGGCGTCACCGGCGGCGATCGCGGCGATCAGCTCGTCCGGGATTCCGCACAACCCGAACCCGCCGACCGCCAGCGACGCACCGGACGGGATGTCCGCGACCGCTTCGGCTGCCGAACCGAAGACCTTGCGCGTCATCGTCCACCAGCGTTCGCCAGCCCGGGAACGACCGTGCTCTCGATCAGTTCCCGGAGCAGTTCCTCGGCGTACGGCCAGTACCCGTAACCGGCGGCGGGATTGAGGTGTCCGACGGCACCCAGGTTGACGAGCTTGCTGCCCCACGACTCGGCCATCCCGGCGACCCGGCGGAATCGGGCCATCGGATCATTCGTGCTGGCGGCGACGATGCTGGGGAACGGCAGCCGGCGGCGGGGGACGGGATCCCAGCCACCCTGCTCGAGTTCCCCGGGGGTGGGATACCCCGCGGGTAGTGGTTCCTCGAGGTCCGGTGGGGTGGCCAGCAGGGCGCCCTGGACCGGGCGGGTGGACTGCTGGGCCCAGTGAACGGTGATCGCCACTCCCGCACTGTGAGCGACCAGCACGACCGGGCCGTCGATGTCCGCGACGACGGCGTCGAGTGCGGCGACCCGGGCCGCGAGGCTGAGCTTGTCCCGTTCGAGCGGCGGCACCGTCCGCACGGTGTCGAGTCTCTCGGCGAGCAACGTCTGCCAGTGGTCGGCGACGTGGTCGCGCAGTCCGGGCACGATCACCACGGTCGGTGCGGTGGAGGTGGAGGTGGTCACGGTCGACTCCAGTTCTTCGGAGGTGGATCAGGCGGGTGCGGCGGTGAGGGCGGCGAGCTTGCGGCGTCCGGCCGGGTAGGCGCGCTTGCCGAGGACGAGGGCGACGATCGCGACGATGTAGATCAGGGGAGCGATCTGCAAGGCAGTGACCAGGCCGAAGCGGTCGGCCAGCACCCCGACGACGAAGGGTCCCAGTGCCAGTCCGAGGAGGTTGTTCGCCAGGGTGAGCGTGCCGAAGGCCGAGGCGCGCACCGACGAGTGGGTGAGGTTCGCGACCATCGCGGCGATGGGGCCGGACGAGCCGGCGGAGAAGAAGGCTCCGATACCGATCAGGACCAGTTGGGGCGCGCCGGTCGGCAACTGGAACCCGGCGCCGAGGAAGACGAGGGAGATCACTCCGAAGACCACCGCGGTGGTCCATTTCCGAGCGGGATCGTTGCGGCTCACGCGGTCTGTGATGATGCCGCACACCACCATGCCGCTGCCGACGAGGAGGACGAAGATCGAGGCCATCGCACCGGCCTTGTCGAGGGCGAGACCGTAAGACCGGTTGAAGAAGCTCGGCAGCCACGCCAGAAGCACACCTGCGGTGAACATCTGGAGACCACCACCGATGTAGGCGAACACGACGGCGGGGGTGGTGAACAGGCTCGAGATCGGCGCCCGGAATCCGGCGGGGCCGGGTGCGTCGGCCGGGTCGTCGTCGGCCGCATGCTGAGCAAGTTTGCGTTCGGAGACCAGAGCCCGGAACAGGGCGACGAGCATGAGCCCGAAGACGGCCATCGCGGCGAACGACCAGCGCCAGCCGAGGTTGACGGCGATCACGCCGCCGAGGGCGACGCCGATCACGGACCCGAACGATCCGCCGCCCATGAAGGCGCCGCTGAGCGTGGAGTGCACTCGCGGGGCGAACACGCTGAGAACCACCGCGATGCCGACGCTGCCGTAGGCGGCTTCACCCACGCCGACCAGGAAGCGGGCCCCGAGCATCTGCTCGTAGCTGCTCGCCACGGCACAGAGCAGGGTGGCGATGCTCCAGAGCACGGCCATCAGGACGAGGCTCTTCACGCGACCCCACCGGTCGGCGAGCAGCGACAGCGGGAGGGTCAGCAGTCCGACCATCAGCGCGACGACGCTGCTGAGCGACGCCAGCTGGGAATCTGTCAGCGTCCATTCGGTTTTGAGGAGCGGGAAGACCGCACTGAGTACCTGCCGGGACATGTAGTCCGACAGCAGCAGACCGAAGGTGAGTGCGAAGACGATCCACGGATAGAACCGGGACCGAGAGGCCGGAGCGGTGCTCCCGGTGGCGGTATTCGGGGTGGTGGTGTTCAGGGCGGTGGTGGCAGGCAGTCCCATGAGGCCTCCTATGGCCGTCAGGAGTGATAAAGGGGTGGGGAGAGAGCCGGCCGTGCTCGTGTGAGCGGCGGTCTGTCCGGCTCTCTCCCCGGCGTGATGCAAGTCCCCCGGCGCCGAAAATCAGGCGTGGTGGGTGAAGCCGACCTGTCCGGGACGGCGGTTGGGCGCGTAGCCGAGCTTGGCGAGGGTCTCGTCGGCATCGGCGTAGGTCTGGCCGATCCGGTAGATGTCGCGGGCCTCCTTGCCGGTGGCCACCTCGCGACCCAATTCACCTGCGACGCGGACCAACTGCTCGACCTGCTGGACGGAGGTCATCTTCTCACCCTTGCGTCCCCAGATGGTGTCTTCGTTACCGCAACGGGGGTGCAGGCCCATCGCGATCGCCATCGCGTTGACCGGCAGCACGCTGCGCATCAGGGTCTCGAGGGTCAGGCAGGCACCGTCCGGGACTCGCTGGATGAAGTTCATGATGTTGTACGGGTTGGGGCCGTCGAAGCCGCCGCCGATGCCGACCCAGGTCAGGTTGAGCGGACCGGTGTAGATCCCGCGCCGGATGAGCCGCTCGACGGTCTCGAGCTGGGGGATGCTCGACAGCTGGAAGTGCGGCTGAATTCCGGCCGCCTGCAGGCGACGCAGATGCTCCTCGACCCACGCCGGGCCTGCCGGGACCGTCATCTCCCGGTACGCCTCGGCGAGCTCGGGCCGCTCCATCGAGGTGCCGGCGATGTCGTCGGCGGTCATGAGTTCCATGATGTTCATCTGCGAGGTGTTGATCGCGATCGTCACCTGGTCGGGTGCGGGATCGAGGTCGGCCAGCATGTGCCGGGTGTCGTCCGAGAGCCACTTCGCATCCGCCCCTTCGCCTTCGGGTGCGAAGGAGATCGATCCGCCGACCTGCAGGATCATGTCCGGCACCGCCTGGCGCAGTCCGGCGAGCAACTCGTTGAACTTCGAGAGCCGCTTGGAGCCCTTGCCGTCGAGCTCACGGACGTGGATGTGCAGGACGGTGGCGCCGGCCTCGTAGCAGTCCACTGCCTTCTGGACGTGCTCGTCCATCGTCAGCGGCAGGTCTTCGCGGAAGTCGTCCGGCTCCCACTCGGGACCGTACGGGGCACAGGTGATGACCAGCTTCTCCTGGGCCTCGGGGAAGAGGGCGTCGTCGTGGAAGTGCATGGTGTTCTCCGTTCGAAATCGGATCTGATGAAAAGGGGCAGTGAGTAATTCAGAAGGGCCGGTCGCCGATGATGCCGGCGCGCTCCATCTTGCGGACGGCGGGCCAGTAGTCCTGGACCGCGTAGTGCTGGGTGGAACGGTTGTCCCAGATCGCGACGCTGTTCTTCGTCCAGCGCCACCGCACCTGGTACTCGGGAATCGACGCCTGGCTGATCAGGTAGTTGAGCAGGTTGCTGCTGCCGGGCGCGTAGTCGATGCCGTACCGGATGTGCTCGGGGGTGTGGTAGTTGACGAAGTGGGTCGCGAAAGCGTTGACGAACAGGATCTTTTCGCCGGTCTCGGGGTGCGTGCGCACCACGGGGTGCTCGGCGTCGGGGAACCTCTCGTGCAGCGCCTGCCGCTGTTCCGGCGGCTGCGCGGCACCGAACGACGCCTCGATGCTGTGCCGGGCGCGGAGTCCGTCGATCTGCTTCTTGACCTGCTCGGGAAGCTTCTCGTACGCCAGGGCCATGTTCACCCAGATGGTGTCTCCGCCGATCGGGGGCGTCTCCACGCAGCGGAGCACGCAGCCCATGGGCGGGTTCTCCCGCCAGGTGGCGTCGCAGTGAAAGGCGTTCTCGTAGTGCTCGGCCGGGCTGTCGAGGTCCTTGTAGATTTGCACCAGCCCCGGGTGGTCGGGGTCGCTCCCCACGGCGGGGTGGTCCTCGAGCGGGCCGAACCGTTCGGCCAGCGCCACGTGCTCGGCGCGGGACATGTCCTGGTCGCGGAGGAACAAAACCTTGTACTCGAGCAGCAGTTCCCGCAGTTCGGCGAACAGGGCGTCGTCGCGGGCGGCGTCACCGAGGTTCACGTCGACCAGTTCGGCGCCGATCGAGCAGGTGAGCGGTGCGAATCGGAAGGATCCGGAAGGGGAGAGGATCGTGTGCGGTTCGGGCGAGTAGGTCAGTTGCGCGGTGTCGGTCATGGTGGTGTCTCCGTCGGGGTGAATGTGGTGGCGCGCTGTCAGAGTCGGAACACGGAGGAGCCGATGCTGCGGCCGGATTCGAGATCGTGGTGCGCCTGGACGGCGTCCTCGAGCCCGTAGCTCTGGTTGATCTCGATCCGGATCCGGCCGGCCTCGACGTGCCGGAAGAGTTCACCGGCGAGTTCGGCGCGCTCCGCCGGGTCGGCGATGTAGTCGGCGAGCGCGGGTCGGGTGACGAACAGCGAACCCTTGACGGCCAACTGCATCGCGTTGATCGGAGGAATCGGTCCGGAGGCGGTTCCGAAGCACACCAGCAGTCCGCGCCGGGCGAGGCAGTCGAGCGAGGTCTGGAAGGTGGACTCGCCGATGCTGTCGTACACGACGGGGACGCCGGCACCGTCGGTGATTTCCCGAACCCGCTCGGCGACGTTCTCCCGGGTGTAGACGATCACGTGCTCACACCCGTGGGCGCGGGCGATCGCGGCCTTCCCGTCGGTGGATACGGTGCCGATCACGTTGATGCCCAGCAACTTTGCCCACTGCGTGAAGATCAGGCCGACGCCGCCGGCCGCCGCGTGCAGGAGCACGGTGTCGCCCGCCTTCAGCGGGTGGATGCGCCGCAGCAGGTAGGCCGTGGTCAGACCGCGCATCGTCATCGCGGCCGCGGTGTCGAAGCGGATCGCTTCGGGCAGCGGGATCAGCGGTGCGGCCGGCATCACGCGTTCGGTGCTGTAGGCGCCGAGGGGGCTGCCCGTGTAGGTGACGCGGTCACCGACCTGCACGTGGGTCACGCCGGAGCCGACTTCCTCGACGACACCGGCCGCCTCCACTCCCATCCCCGCGGGCAACTCGGCCGGGTACAGGCCGGTGCGGAAGTAGGTGTCGGCGAAGTTCAGTCCGACGGCCTCGTGCCGGATCCGGACCCCGTGGGGACCGGGCTCCCCGACCTCGACGTTCTCCCACTTCATGACTTCCGGAGCGCCGTGCTCGTAGAACCGAACAGCCTGTGCCACAGTATTTCTCCTCTTCGATGTGATGATCGGTGCGGTGCCGCCGCCGGACCGGTCGCGGTCGGGCGGGGCGGGGGTGACCCGGTGTGGCGGATCACCTCTCCGACCGCTTCTGTGATGCACCTAACAGTACGGGCGCATCCGGTCGATTGCTTATCCTGACGGGACAGACGGCCTATCATTTTGGGACAGGGCATTGGAGGTGGCATGAAACCCCTTGCGCGCTACGCGTCGCTGAACGGATACCTCGAGCTGTGCCGGTCGCTCGGTGTCGATCCGGTGCCGTTGATGAGGTCCGCCGGCCTCGATCCGTCCGGCCTCGCACTGCAGGACCGATGGATCCCGGCCGCGGCGATCGCGCACCTCCTCGAGCAGTCGGTGGAGGCGTCCGGGCACGAAGACTTCGGGGTGCGCCTCGCCGAGCGCCGGCAGTTCTCCAACCTCGGCCCTCTCAGCCTCGTCGTGCGCGAGGAACCCGACGTCCGCAGCGCCCTGCGCGTGCTCACGCGGTACACGCACACGTACAACGAGGCGTTGCAGACGCGGATGTCCGAGTCGAACGGTCTCGCGACCTTGCGCGTCGAACTGGACGTGGGAGAGGCAACCGAGACGCGGCAGTCGGTGGAACTGGCGGTCGGAGTGCTGCACCGGCTGCTGCGCGGCTTCCTCGGGGGCGGCTGGAAACCGCTCGCCGTCTGCTTCCCTCATCCGGCTCCCGCGGACACGGCTACCCACCGGCGTCTGTTCGGGCCGGTGGTGAACTTCGACCACGAGTTCGCGGGCATCGTCATCGACGCCGGCGACCTGGCTGAGCCGAACAAGATGTCCGATCCACTGCTCCGTCGCTACACCCAGCAACTCCTCGACTCGTGGGAGCCGTCGGACGACGTGACGATCGTGAGCCGGGTCCGCGAACTGATCGAACTACTGTTGCCGACGGGCCGCTGTTCCGTCGAGCAAGTGGCTCGCAGTCTGGGGGTCGACCGGCGAACGGTGCATCGCCGCCTCGCTGAGAGCGGGGAGACGTTCTCGACCGTCCTCGACGCGACCCGCGTCGAACTCGCCGAACGGATGGTCGCGAATCCCCGCCTGAGTCTCACCGAGATCGCGGACGTGCTGGCGTTCTCGGCGCCGAGCAACTTCTCCCGCTGGTTCAGTGGGCGGTTCGGGTGCAGCCCGAGTCGCTGGCGCGCTCAGCGTGCGGGCGACACCGGGTGAATCGGCCGGCCCTCGTCCAGATCGAGCCTGCTGATGTAGTGGGCGCCGTCGTCGATCGGGTTGTCCGGTGGGAGGTAGCCCTCGCCGACGCGGCGGAAGCCGGCTTTCTCGAGCGCGCGCCACGACGCCCGGTTGGGGACGACGACGGGGACGACGATCGCGGTGGCGTCGGGTAGGTCGGCCCGGCACTTGGTGACGAACGCGCTGATCATCGCGGTTCCCAGCCCCTGGCCGGTGTGCTGCGGGTCGCCGACGTAGTAGTCGATGGAGATGCTTCCCGGTGGGATCTCGACGAGGGCGGCGAGGAGCGCGAGGTCCTCGGGATAGTCGGCGATCCGGTACCGCTGGATGAACCCGAACGGCAGGCCGTCTCGCAGGACGAGGAAGTCCTCGCAGGGCTCGGTGCCGTCGATGCTGCCGCCGAAGTCGCGCTCGATGTCGGCGTCTGCGGTGTCGTGGTTCCAGAACCGCGCGACGTGTGGTTCGCGGAGCCATCGTTGCAGTTGAGGGAAGAATTCGCGGGTCGTGCGGACGAACTCGAAGGTGACTGCGTCGGCGCTCACGGTAGGAAACTAGCAGGAACCACGTCGATTCAACTTCGGCATCGATAACGAGAATCTTTGACTTGGACATGTATCGAACATGCCTCTAGCGTGATTCCTATGACTCAGGTCACGCCTGGTAGCCGGGCGTGATCGGAGTCCTCCAACGTTCCCCGCACCACCAGCGCCAGCACAGAGAGGAGTCACCGATGACCCTCCCCCTCGCCGTTTCCCCGGCAGTCGACAGCGCGGTCTCCAAGATCTTCCGTCGCGTCGTCCCGCTGTTCATCGTCATGCTCATCTGCAACCAGCTCAACAGGTCCAACATCGGTTACGCGCAGACGCATCTCGAGGCGGACGTGGGCATCGGCGCTGCGGCGTATGGATTCGGTGCGGGTGTCTTCTTCATCGCCTACGCGATCTTCGAACTCCCGTCGAACGTGCTCATGGAGAAGTTCGGCGCCAAGGTGTGGCTCACCCGCATCATGATCTCGTGGGGCCTGGTGTCCGCGGCGATGGCGTTCGTCAACGGCCCGGAGATGTTCTACGCCCTGCGGTTCCTCCTCGGTGTCGCGGAGGCCGGCTTCTTCCCGGCCATCATCTTCTACTTCACCCGCTGGCTGCCGAACAACCACCGCAGCCGCGCCACGGCACTGTTCATCGCCGGGTCCTCCATCGCGGCCGCCATCTCGGGACCGCTGTCCGGACCGCTGCTGTCCCTCGACGGACTCGGCGGGCATCACGGCTGGCAGTGGATGTTCGCGCTGGAGGGACTGCTGTCGGTGGTCGTCGGTTGCTTCGCCTACCGCCTGCTCGACTCGAAGATCGACGACGCGAAGTGGCTCACCGGCGCGGAAAAGCACGACCTGCAGGCTGTCATCGCCGAGGAAGACGTGCTGCGCAGTGAGGCGTCCGCGAAGCGTGGCGAGTCGGGCTCGCGCTGGAAGCTGCTCCTGCAGCCGCGGATCCTGGTGTGCTGCGGCATCTTCTTCGCGATCACCATGGCGATCTACGCCAACACGTTCTGGTTGCCGTCGATCATCCGCCGCATCCCGGGCACCACCGACGTCACCGTCGGACTGCTCTCCTCGCTGCCGTGGATCTGCGCGATCTTCGCGATGTACTTCTCCAACCGCTCCGCCGACCGCACCGGACGGCACAAGCCCTACCTCGTCGCCGCGCTGCTCATCGGCGGTATCGGCACGATGGCCGCCGCGTTCGTCACGCCCTGGCTGGCGCTTCCGCTGCTGTGCGTCGCGACGATGGGATTCAAGAGCGCGAGCCCGCTCTTCTGGTCGATTCCGCAGCGCACGCTCCACCCGATGGTGCTGGCGCCGGCGATCGCGATCATCAACTCGCTGGGCAACCTGGGTGGCTTCGTCGCCCCGTTCGGCTTCGGAGTGATCAAGGAGCAGACCGGCACGGTGACGATGGGCCTGGTCGTGTTGTCGCTCTTCGCCCTGGCCGCCGCCGCGGCGGTGACCTACTTCCGGCGAGACAAGGAAGACATCGACGACGTCGCCGACCTGGCAGAGGTGGGCTCCGACGAGCCCACCGTGGCAGCCAAGTGACCTCTCCCCGGCACATACGAAACGCAGACGAGAACTCGAGGACTTGAATCATGACAGCAACGGTGAACCGGACCGACGTGACCGGACAGATGATCATCGCAGGGAAGCCCGTTCAGGGTTCCGGCACGACGATCCACGGCATCGACCCCACCACCGACGGCCGGCTGGAACCCGGCTTCGCGCACGGTGACGAACGGGACGTCGACGCCGCCTGCGCCGCCGCCGCCGACGCGTTCGCGCCGTTCCGCGCCACGAGCAGCGAGAAGCGCGCCCAGTTCCTCGAGGCGATCGCCGACAACATCGAGGCCCTCGGCGAGACGCTCATCGCCCGGGCGTGCGCCGAATCCGGACTTCCCCAGGGCCGCATCACCGGTGAGGTGGGCCGCACGTCCGGACAGCTGCGGCTGTTCGCCGGCGTCCTGCGTGACGGCGGCTGGAACGGCGCCCGCATCGATCCCGCGATGCCCGACCGGACGCCCCTGCCCCGTGCCGACATCCGGCAGCGGAAGGTGCCGCTCGGACCCGTCGCGGTGTTCGGCGCGAGCAACTTCCCCCTCGCCTTCTCCGTCGCCGGCGGCGACACCGCGTCCGCGCTGGCGGCGGGCTGCTCCGTCGTCGTGAAGGCCCACGACGCGCACCCCGGCACCTCCGAACTCGTCGGCCGTGCCATCGCCGACGCCGTCGCGAGCACCGGCATGCCCGCGGGCACGTTCTCCCTGCTGTTCGGCTCGGGCCGCGGGCTCGGCACCGCACTCGTCACCGACCCGCGCATCAAGGCCGTCGGATTCACCGGATCACGTTCCGGTGGAACCGCTCTGGTCGCCGCTGCCGCCGCACGTCCGGAACCCATCCCGGTGTACGCGGAGATGAGTTCGATCAACCCGGTGTTCGTGCTCGAGAACGCGCTCACCACGCGCGGCGCCGACCTCGGTCGGGCGTTCGTCGCATCCCTGACGCTCGGATCCGGACAGTTCTGCACCAACCCCGGACTCGTCATCGCCGTCGACGGTCCCGGCCTCACCTCGTTCGTCGAGTCCGCGAGCGCCGCCGTCGCCGGGAGCACCCCCACCCCGATGCTCACCCCGAACATCGCCGGCTGCTACGCGGACGGCGTCACCGCGCTCACCGGCGAGGCCACCGTGGAGGCCCGCGGCACCGAATCGGATGCACCCAATTCGTGCCGTGCCGCGCTGTTCAGCACCGGCGCCGACACCTTCCTGAGCTCGGAGGTGTTGCAGCAGGAGGTATTCGGCTCGTCCAGCCTGATCGTCAAGTGCCGCGACGCCGAGCAGGTGCGTGCCGTGGCGGCGAAGCTGGAAGGCCAGCTGACCGCGACCGTCCACGTCGACGACACCGATCTCGACGAGGCCGGACGCCTGCTGCCCGTCCTCGAGCTCAAGGCCGGCCGGATCCTGTTCAACGGCTGGCCCACCGGGGTCGAGGTCGGCCACGCGATGGTGCACGGTGGCCCACACCCCGCGACATCCGACTCGCGCACCACGTCCGTCGGCTCGCTGGCGATCGAACGGTTCCTGCGTCCCGTTGCCTACCAGGATGTTCCGAGCTCGCTGCTCCCCGCCGCCATCGCCGACGGCAACCCCGACCAGTTGTGGCGTCGCATCGACGGCCGACTCACCCAAGCCTGATTTTCCCTTCGTGAAGGAGTTCCCCATGCTCGACGGCGTCCTGTTCTTCCCCGTCACCCCGTTCACCGCATCCGGCGACGTCGACTACGACCGGCTCGCCGAGCACGTCGCCAAGGGTGTCGACGCGGGCCCCGGAGGTGTCTTCATCGCCTGCGGCACCGGCGAATTCCACGCCCTCGGGCTGGAGGAGTTCGGCAAGATCGTCGCCAAGGCCACCGAGGTCGTCGCCGGACGCGTCCCCGTGTTCGCCGGGGCCGGCGGCTCGGTGCAGCAGGCCAAGGAGTTCGCCGCCAGCGCGAAGGCCAACGGAGCCGACGGCATCCTGCTGCTCCCGCCGTACCTGGTGACGATGCCGCAGGCCGGGCTGGTGGAGTACACCCGCGCGGTCGCCGACACCACCGACCTCCCGCTCGTCGTCTACAACCGCGGCAACGCCCGGTTCGACGAGGCGGCCGCCGTGGAGGTGGCGCAGTTCCCGACCGTGGTCGGGTTCAAGGACGGCACCGGTGATCTCGACAAGGTGGGCCGCATCGTCCGTGCGGTGAAGGACGCGCTCGCCCCGTCCGGCAAGCCGTTCCTGTTCTTCAACGGCATGCCCACCGCCGAGGTCACCCAGCAGGCGTACCGCGCGATCGGTGTCACGCTGTACTCGTCCGCGACGTTCGCGTTCGCGCCCGAACTCGCTCTCGGGTTCTACGAGGCGCTCGAATCCGGCAACGAGGAACTCACCGACGCGCTGCTCCGCGACTTCTTCCACCCCTTGGTGCGCTTGCGTGACCAGGTGCCCGGATACGCGGTGTCGCTGATCAAGTCGGGGGTCGCGATGGAAGGTATCGACGCCGGGTCGGTGCGGCCGCCGCTCGTCCCGACGAGCGAGGCCCACCTGCGGGAACTCGCGCAGATCACCGCAGCCGGGCGCGCCGTTCTCGCCGACGCACTCGCCGTGCAGGCGGCGGTCTGATGACTGCCGCACCCATCCGGATCACCGGCGCACGGATCACGCCCGTCGCGTTCGTCGACCCGCCGCTCCTCAACACCGTCGGAGTGCACCAGCCCTATGCGCTGCGTGCGATCATTCAGCTCGACACGGACGGCGGGCTCGTCGGCCTCGGTGAAACGTACGCCGACACCGCCCACCTCATCCGGCTCGAGGCGGCCGCCGAAGCCATCGTCGGTCTGGACGTGTTCGCGCTCAACGCGATCCGCGCGGCGATCGACGAGAAGATCGCCACCCTGACCGTCACGGGCGGTGACGGGGTCGCGGGCATGATCACCACGGCCAGCACCACCGACCGCGTGTTCTCCCCGTTCGAGGTGGCGTGCCTCGACGTGCAGGGCAAGGCCCTCGGCCGGCTGGTCTCCGATCTGCTCGGCGGCAAGGTACGCGACGCCGTCCCGTTCAGCGCCTACCTGTTCTACAAGTGGGCCGGGCACCCCGGCGCCCAACCCGACGAATGGGGCGAGGCGATCGACCCCGACGGTCTGGTCCGTCAGGCGCAGAAGATGATCGGCGAGTACGGCTTCGAGGCCATCAAGGTCAAGGGCGGCGTGTTCTCGCCGGACGAGGAGATCGCCGGCATCAAGGCGCTGCGCGCCGCGTTCCCCGACCTGCCGCTGCGTCTCGACCCCAACGCCGCGTGGACCGTCGACACGGCGATCAGGGTTGCGTCGGAACTCGACGGCATCGTCGAATACCTCGAGGACCCGACGCCGGGCCTCGACGGCATGGCCGAGGTCGCACGTGAGGCGAAGATGCCGCTGGCCACGAACATGTGCGTCGTCGCGTTCGATCAGCTCGAGCCTGCCGTGCGGAAGGATTCCGTCCAGGTGGTGCTGTCGGATCACCACTACTGGGGTGGCCTGCAGCGGTCGCGGCTGCTCGCCGGTATCTGCGACAACTTCGGCCGGGGCCTGTCGATGCACTCCAACTCGCACCTGGGCATCAGCCTGGCCGCGATGGTGCATCTCGCCGGCGCCACACCGAACCTCACGTACGCGTGTGACACACACTGGCCGTGGAAGACCGAGGACGTGGTCAAGCCCGGTGTGCTGAAGTTCGTCGACGGCGCGGTCCCGGTGCCGACGACGCCGGGGCTCGGTGTCGAGATCGACGAGGACGCCCTCGCCGCCCTGCACCAGCAGTACCTGGACTGCGGGGTGCGCGACCGCGACGACACCGGGTACATGAAGTCGGTGGACCCGACGTTCGAGAACACCTGCCCTCGCTGGTAGCTGTCTCACGAAAGGCGCCGACCGCGGTCTCGGTCGGCGCCTTCCGGGTGGGATACATTGAGTCCACCCCGAGGCAAAGGAGTGGATCGAATGTTCTCCCTCGCGCGGCTGTCGTGTTTCATCGCCGTCGCGGAGGAACTGCATTTCGGTCGCGCCGCGGAGCGCCTGCACATGACGCAGCCGCCGCTGAGCCGTCAGATCCAGCAGCTCGAAAGCGAACTCGGCGTGCAGTTGATCGACCGCACCAGCCGATCCGTCACCCTCACCGCCGCCGGTACGGCGTTCCTGCCCGACGCCCGGCGCATCCTGAGTCTGTCGGAGAGTGCCGCCCTGACGGTGCGGCGCGTGCCGGCCGGCGACCTCGGCACCGTCGTCGTCGGGTTCACCGGCGCGTCCGCGCACGCGGTGCTGCCGAGGTTGCTCGAGGCGGCCCGCGACCGACTGCCGGATGTGAAAGTCGTTCTGCGGGAGATGGTCACCTCCGTGCAGATCGAATCGTTGATCAGTGGTGAACTGGACCTCGGGCTGATCCGCCCCATCCTCACCCGCCCCGGCATCGACACGCGCCCCATCCATCACGAGCGGCTCGTCGCCGCGCTGCCGGCCGGTCACCCCCTCGCCGACGCCGAGCAGCTGGCGGTGGAGGATTTCGACGATCAGCCCGTCGTCATGTATTCGCCCGTCGATGCCCGGTACTTCCACGAACTGCTCATCAGCACGTTCACGATCGTCGGTGCCTCCCCGCGCTACGTCCAGTACGTCACGCAGGTGCACACCATGCTGGTGCTCGTCCGGTCCGGGCTGGGCATGGCCCTCGTCCCCGAATCCGCGCAGACGATGCACCCGGAAGGGGTCGTGTTCCGCCCCGTCTCCGCCGTCCGCGACCGGCCCGTCCAGATGAACGCCGCCTGGCGTTCGGACAACCGGAACCCCGCGCTGCGCAGGTTCATGGAGGACGTCCTCCCACAACGGGAGTGGGAATGAGAATCGGAGCGCTCAGAGCGTGAGCTTGCACGTCTGACCGATGTCGAGCACCCGCAGCACCCGGCCCGTCCCCAGCCACAACGCGCACGACAGCGCCAGGTCGGTCAGGATCTCGTCGGAGAAATGCTCGTGACACCGCGCCCAGAAGTCCTCGTCGTCGCGGAGCGCGGTGTGATCGGTGGCGAACCGGTGGGCGAACTCGGCCGCCGTCCGCTCCTCGGCGCTGTACCCCGGCCACGACTCCCACTCGAGAACGTGATCGTAGAAGTGCTCGTCGATCCCCGCATCGGCGCCACTCCTGTCGCGGGTGCCGAGGCACACGGCACACTCGTTCGCCTCCGCGACGGCCATTCGCGCGATCTCCCGGACCCGTAACGGTAACCGGTTCCGGTTGTACACGGCGTCCGTGAATGCCCCGAGTGCACCACCCAGCTCGGGTGAGATCGACAGCCAACCGGCCACGTCATCGTCACTGTAGCTACCTACTCGACTCATCCCCGAATGCTACAGCGGGAGGTGTCGCGGGGGATAGATCTGACACGTGTTCTATGTCAGTACTCAGTGGCAGGTGTTCGATGAGTCGGGATGCAGCACATTGCCCCCGGAGTTGGTCAGCGCATTCCGAGGATTCGGCGGACGACACCGCGTTTGCGCTTCTTCTCGATCGTCGTCGCCAGGCCGATCCGGCGGCCGGTGAGTGGATCGGTGGCGGGGGGACCGCCGAACCCGGCTTCGGACGCGGTTTCGGGTGCTGCGTCGCGGGTGTCCGTGAGGTACTTGTCGGGAAGCGAGAGCTTCGCGATGGTGCGCCACGACTTCCAGTACTGCACTGCGAGCGGGCCGGTCGTGTACGGCAGGTCGTACTTCTCGCACAGCTGCTTCACGCGGATCGAGATCTCGTGGTAGCGGTTGGACGGCAGGTCCGGGAAGACGTGGTGCTCGATCTGATAGCTCAAGTTGCCGGTCATGAAGTCCATGACGGGGCCGCCCGAGATGTTCGCGGAGCCGAGCATCTGCCGCAGGTACCACTGGGCGTGCGTCTCGTTGTCGACGTCCGTCTTGGTGAATTTCTCGGCGCCGTCCGGGAAGTGACCGCAGAAGATCACGGCGTTGGTCCACAGGTTGCGGACGAGGTTGGCGGTCGCGTTCGCCTTGGCCGTGGACTTCCATGCCTTGCCCGT
This sequence comes from Rhodococcus sp. IEGM 1351, assembly GCF_030056875.1. Classification (NCBI taxonomy): domain Bacteria; kingdom Bacillati; phylum Actinomycetota; class Actinomycetes; order Mycobacteriales; family Nocardiaceae; genus Rhodococcus; species Rhodococcus sp. IEGM 1351. The sequence goes on from NZ_JASHKU010000041.1 coordinate 43,158, forward strand.
CAGTGCCGGGTATACGACGTAGTCCTTGAGGGTCTGCCTGCCGAGCTTGGCGAGCACTTCCTTGCCGCGCTTCCTGGTGAGTTCACGGTCGTCCCGGCCCCGGGTCACTTTGCCGAGCTCGAGCAGTTGGATGGCGAGGCCGTACTGGAACAGCGCCGCGAGGATCGCATTGTAGGCGAGGTTGCCGAGGTAGAACGGCTTCCAGCGCTGGTCACGGGTGACGCGGAGCAGGCCGAATCCCACGTCGTCGTCCATCCCGAGGACGTTGGTGTATTTGTGGTGCGCGTAGTTGTGGGTGATCTTCCAGTGCGCCGACGGATCGGCGTTGTCCCATTCCCAGTTCACGGAGTGCACTTCGGGGTCGTTCATCCAGTCCCACTGCCCGTGCATCACGTTGTGCCCGAGCTCCATGTTCTCGATGATCTTCGACAACGAGAGCATCCCGGTGCCCAGCACCCACAGCGAACGCTTGCGGGAGCCGAAGAGCACCGCCCGGCCGCCGAGTTCCAGTCCGCGTTGCAGCCGGATGGTGTTGCGGAGGTACAGGGCGTCGCGTGCCCCGCGGGATTCCTCGATGTCCCGTCGGATCGCATCCAGGTCGCGGCCGATGGCCTCGACGTCGGCGTCCGTCAGGTGCGCGTACTCCTTGATGTCCGATATCGCCATGCACCTACGGTACCGTAAGTTACGGTCCCGTAGGTTACGGGCGGGTATTTTATGACGCGAATCACTTCGACTGGTACGCAGCGATTTTCGATGTCGAATGGTGCGCCGGACGAGCGAATATCGCGTGCTCGCGCCCGCCGGGGCGGGTCACTGGGTGAGGAACGTCGGCACGTGGTCGGTGGGGAAGCGGGGGAGGGTGGTGCAGACGGCAGACAGGTCGTTGCCGCTACTCAGGACGGTGCCGTCGGGCCGGATGACGGCGGCGCGGGCGCGGGCGCGGTGTAGCCAGTGGTGCAGATCGGTGCCGGGTCGAGCCAGCAGGACTGTGCCGCCGCGTTGTTCGATGTCGGTGCGTTGTGTCGGGGTCGGGGAGAGGGAGGTGACAACCGCGAACCGGCCTGCGACGACCTCGGCGAATCGGCGACCCTGGCCGAGGTCCGGATTCGGGATCAGGCGGCCCGCTCGGCTTCTGCGTAGTCGAGGTCGTTCTATCAGCGTGGAGCGGTGAAGGGCCGGGGTCTCGCCGTCCATGATCTTGTCGCCGAGGCCCGGGATACGGTGCAGCAGCGGTAGGACGATGCGACGGATGAGGTTACCGAGTTCGCCGCCTTCGGTCATGGCCATCCCGACGAGCTTGGCGCGCCGGATCAGTGCGAGCGCGTGGGGTTTGCGTTCGATCTCGTAGGTGTCGAGTGCGCTGTCCGGCAGATCCCCGGTGAGGACGCCGGCAAGTTTCCATGCGAGGTTCATCGCGTCGCGGATCCCAGCCCCCATCCCCTGTCCGATGAACGGCGGTGTGAGATGGGCGGCGTCGCCGAGAAGGAACACGCGCCGGTCGCGCCATCGGTCCGCGATTTGGGCTCGAAAGGTGTACTCGGCCACGCGGACAAGCGTCAGGTCGTCGACCGGTGTTTTCCGTGTCCACGGCGAGATGAGGGGTTGCAGTCGAGCCATGTCGCGATAGTCGTCGGCGGTCTCGCCGGGTTCGAGCCGGAACTCCCAGCGGTAGCGCGTGTGTCCGATCCGCATGTATGTTGCCGCGCGCACGGGGTCGCACACCTGGTGGGCGCCCTCCCACTCGCTGAGGTCGGCGGTGGTCGCGACGTCGACAACCAGCCAGCGTTGGTCGAACTTCAGGTCCCGCATCGTTGCCTGAATCTGGTCTCTGACCAGACTGTTGGCGCCGTCGCAGCCGAGGACATATCTGGCCTGCACCGATTCCTGCATACCGGTGCTTCGGTCGGTGAAGTCGACGCGAATGGTGCCGGGCGTGTCGTCGGTCAGCCCGGTGACCGCTACGTTGCCGCGCAGGGAGGCCTTCGGGTGCCGTTTCAGGTTGGCGCGCAGGATCTCCTCGAACTGCGGCTGGTCGAACATATTGGCCTCGGGGTAGCCGTGTACGCCCGGGCCAGGGTCTCGGTGAAACTCGGTGAGAACGCGCATGTTCCGGTCGAGAAGCCGCAACCCGAGGCACGGCCGGGAGATCGTCGCGAACTCTTCGGCGATCCCGAGGTGCGCCACGATCCGGTGGATCTCACCGTCGAGGTGGACCGCCCGCGGCTGCGCATAGACGCCCTCCCAGCGCTCGAGTATCAGGCACTCGACACCGTACTGGGCCAGCAGCGTGGCGGCGGTCAGTCCGGTAGGCCCGGCACCGACGATGACGACCGGGACGACCCGTTCGCTCATCGGATCGATCCGAACAGGACTACGAGGTAGGCCACGATAGCTACGCCGACGACGATGGCGGGCGCCATCTCTCGCAATCCGTCACCGTTCCGTACGTGTGTGACGACGGCGCCCACCATCAGGAGCAGCAGCCCGATGCCGGCTGCGGCGCCGAGCGCCGGCACGAGTCCGCCGATCACGAGACCGACGGCACCGGCGACCTCGAGCGCACCGATACCCCGATACGTGCTGACGGGCATACCGACGTGGGCTGCTCGTTCCCGCATCGGCGAGGTCGCCGCTATCTTGCCGACGCCGAGCAGGAGGTAGAAGACTGCGAGGCAGAGTGCCAGAACTAGTGATGCGGTGGTCATGTGCGCACCGTGACCTTCCAATTGATCGCGTATCGGTCCAGGATCGCCTTGACCGTCGGTTCGCCGACAGATCCATCGATCTCGACAGTGGCGAGAATCGAACCGTCCTCGACGGACGCATGGATGCTGTCGATGCCTGCGACGGCGGCGAGGGCATGCTCGAGTTCGCGCCGTGTCGCGTCGGCGCGCAGTGCGAGCTTGTAGAGCTTGCCTACCGCCGTGACGGGCAACGCGGGGAGGATGGTGACCGCCTTGGGTGCCGCGGCCCGTTCGGGGACGCGCTCGCCCGCCCAGGCTTGTAGCTCGTGAGCGGTGATACCGGCGTCAGCGACAACGGTGACGTAGGCAACGGGCACTTCGCCGGCATGGGCATCGGGGCGTCCCACCGCGCTGACTGCGGTGACCTGCGGATGGGTCAGAAGAGCGTCTTCGATGACCGCTGGATCGATGTTGTGCCCGCCCCGGATGATAACGTCCTTCGCGCGTCCGACCAGGTAGATGAAACCGTCGCTGTCGACGCGCGCCAGGTCGCCGGTGTCGAGCCAGCCGTCGACCAGTTTGCCCATGCCGTCGAGAACGGGTCCGTGTTCGTCGTGGCCGGAAACATAACCGGCGAACACCGTCGGACCGCTGATCGCCAGCACTCCGGTCGCTCCGGTGGGCAGGTCTTCCCAGGTGCCGTCTTCGCGGACGCGTACCACTTTGACCTGCTGATAGGGCATCCGTACCCCGACCGAGCCAGGACGTGGCGCGTCGGTGAAGCTGCGTGCAGTCGCGCAGGTTGCCTCCGTCAGTCCGTAGCCTTCGAGGAGGGGCACACTCGTGTGGTCCTGGAACTTTTCGATGAGCGCGGTCGGTAGAGGCGATGCTCCCACCATGGCGAATCGCAGACTACTGATGTCGGCATCGACCGGGCGCTGCGCGAGGGCCGCGTATACGGTGGGCACCGCGCTCATCGACGCGATGCGGTAGTGCTCGACGATCTTCCAGAATTCGCTGGACAAGTCCGGGTCGCGATAGCCGAGCGGGCCGGCCCACACCACACCCTGGCCCTTGAACAGCGGCGCCAGCAGCGTGACCATCAAGGCATTGACATGGAACAGCGGCAGGGCGGCGAAAACGACGGAGTCCGAGTCCCACGACGAGTTCGCGGCCAGCATCCAGGCATCGGCGACCTCGTTGTCGTGGGTGTGGGCGGCCAGCTTCGGAACACCGGTGGTACCACCGGTGTGAAACAGTGCGGCCACGTCGAACCCACGGGGGGGATCACCGACGAAGTCGGAGGAATCGATATCGGCCGCCAGCGCACTGAGATAGCCGATCCGCACTCCGTCGACCTCGGGCAGGTCCGCAGGAGCGCCGGCTGCGCCGGTGGGCCGCAAGACCAGCACGGCGTCCACCGTCCCGCTCACGGCAATCCGGTGCGCGGCCTCCCATGTCTCGGGCGCGAGTTCCGGTCCTGCCGCGACGAGTACCCGGGCACCTGAGCGGCGCAGCAATTCAGCGATGTGCTGCTGCGACTGCGCGGCGTTGATGGGAGCAGCGATGCCGGCAAGCTGTGCGGCGAGAGTCGCGGGGATCAACTCGGCGCAGTTGGGCGCCATCACGGCGACCGCGTCCCGGCGCCGTACGCCCAGACGATGGAGCAGGTTCGCGTAACGATGAACATCGTCGAGTAGTTCGGAGAAACTACGCTGCACCGGCTCCCGCCACCGTGCACCGTCCGGTAGGACGGTGAGCGCGAGGCGATCCGGCCACATGCGGGCCGCTCGGGTGAGCAACGCATAGGTGGACTCCGGAAGCCCCCGATCGCGCAGCGGCACGGCCTCGATCGTCGTCAGATCTGTGGGAACCGCGTAACGCGGCCACAGCAGGTCGGTGGTCATCGCGCGTACCTCACCACCGTGCGCTGGCGCCCCAAGTCGATGGTCCCGTCGTCCGTGAAGACGGTGGCTTCGATGAGGTCGCCGTCCTGCAAATAGTTCGAGTTCTTGGCCTGGCCCGCGAAGAAGAGCTTCCATTTGACTGCCGGCGGCAGCAGGGAGGAGAGGATTGCGATCGGCTTCGGTGGCGCGCTCAGTGCCGTCCCGACCGGTGTTCCGGTCAGCAGTAAGTCCCCGGCATCGAGGCGTTGGAACCGGGTCAGCGCCTGCAGAGTCTCGGTCGGCTGGTAGATCATATCGGCAACAGTCATGTTCTGGCGCGGCTCACCGTTGACCCAGAGCCGCAGGCGCAGGTCGGTGAACCGCTTCAGCTCGTCGCCGTCCAGCAGGACGAGGGCGGGGCCGACCGGGGTGAACGTCGGGTATGACTTGCCTTCGTAGAACTGCGTTTTCGGAAGCTGAATGTCGCGCGCGGAGATGTCGTTGGTGACGACCAGCCCGGCAACGTAATCGGCGAGAGTGTCTGCCGTGATCGCCGTCCCGACCGGGATGTCGCGGGCGAGGACGAGCCCGATCTCCACCTCGTAGTCCAGCAGTCGGACATGGGCAGGACGGATCACGTCGTCATTGGGGCCGCTGATCGACCCGGAGGACTTTCGAAAGAAGGTCAACGGAATGGTGTCGGGGTTCATCCCGGCGTCCTCGACGTGCGATGCGAAGTTCGTCATCTGTGCGACCACCCGGCAGGGGGCGGTGACCGGGGAGAGCAACGAGAGAGTCTCGACGGCCACGGTGCCCTCGCTGGACGCCGCTGCCTCGACGGCCGGCCGGTCGGCGAGCAGTTGGGCGGTGGTGGTGGCCTCGGTGTCTACCCGTGCGGCACCCGTGGGTGTGACGACCCACCAGGCGTCGACGGTGCGGAGGACGGAGATGGTCATGAGCTGGCAACTTTCAGAAGGCCGCGGAGGCGGTGGAGGTCGAATTCGTTGTCGGCGCGCAGCGCGTTGACAATGGCGCGCAATTCCTGGAGTGATTCCCGACCGGGGTTCAATCCGAGGAAGTCTTTGGTGGCGGGCGGCCCCCACTGGGCCAGTCCGGACGCGGTCATCGGTGCCCAGCCCGCGTCGAGTGTGCTGTCGAAAAGATCGCCGTCGCTGAAGTGCTCGACCATGAATCCGTCAGGGTCTCGCCAGTAGTCGAAGATTTGGCTGCCCTGAATGTGCCGGCCGATGCCCCAGGACCGGCGGTAGCCCCGGTCGAGCAGGTATTCGCCACCAGCGGCGAGGCAGTCGAGGTCGGCGACCTGATATGCCGAATGCACATAGCGGTTGGCCGGGCCGAGAACCATCGCGAGCGTGTGATGGTCGGTGGGCGTGGCGCCCCGGTCGCAGCGGATGAAGCTCATGATCGGGCCCCGGGCCCGTTGACCGGGGTAGTACAGGAAGTCGCTGACGATCAGTCCGAGGTGCTCGAGGTACCAGTTGAGTGTTTCGAGGTACGTCGTCGTCTGGAGCACGACGTGACCGAGCCGTTGCACGGCGGCCGGCGTGCGGGGTGGCCGCTGAGGGGCGTTCACCCGCTCGCGGTCGTGTCCGAAATTCAGTGGGAGCGGGGCCTGATCGGACAGCGCCGGCAACTCGAACGTGTCGGACACGACGCGGACTCCCAAAGCGCTGGGATCTGTGAGATCGACCGTGATCCCGCCCAGGCTCTCGGGGAGGGGCACGACCGCACCTCCGACCGCGTCCGCCAATCGCAGCACGTCGGTCGAGTCGGCTGCCCGGAAGGCTGGACCGACGAACCGCGACCGCGGGCCTCGGCGGATGAGCACGCAGGGCGAGCCGGGGTCTGTACCGCGCAACTGCAGTTCGTGTGCGGTGCGGAGCGCCGTCGTAAAACCGAAGGCATGGGCGAACGCCTCCGCCCGCTCGAGGTCGGGCTTCTCGAACTCCAGCCACGCGAGGTCATGCACCTTGATGATCGGCTCGGCGGCCCGCCCCCGGTGTTCGCCCGCCAGGGCGCCCTGCTCACTGTGCAGACCGGTATGCGGGTCATGGTGGACACTCATTGACCACTCCCTTCGATTTATGACGATATCGTCACTTACGACCATATCGTCAGTCAAGAGTATTTGAGGAATTCGTCAATATTGATGACGGGCGCTAGGGTGGGGCGAGGTCAGGCGGATCAGGAGATGAGCGCGCAGGCATGATCGAGCAGGTCCCCGAGCCACCGAAGCGCCTGGAACCGCGCACGGCGCGAACCACTTCCGGGCCGAGGAGGAGCTCTTTCACGCGGTAGTGGAGGAGGCCCTCGACCGCTACGGGCAGACGGTTTGTCGACGGGATACGAATGGCTGGAATGGGATCGGTGCAACGATTGCTCGGACAAGACAGATTCCAACCGATTCGCGTGGTGACTGAAGTGACTGGCGGGGCCAGCGAGACGAATCGGGAAGAGATTCCCGTGGCGCATGTCGTCGCGCTCCTGCGGGAGCGTGTGTACGGCGCGATGACGTGTTTGGCGACGCTCGCCGTCCTCGTCCGCTATACGGCTCCCGAGACGAGCCCATGGGCGCGGGTCCTCGATGTCGCGGTGGCAACCGGCGGGCTCTGGGCAGCGAGCCTGCTGGCCGACTGGGTAGCACACCTCGGCGCGTACCACCGTGCTCCGCGCGGACGGGCAGCGCTGCGGATGCTCCAGGCTTCCGGCCAGATCGTGGAGGCCGCGGTCTTGCCCCTGCTGGCATTGGTCGCAGCCGCCGTCGGACTACTGAGCACATCCACAGCGATGTGGATCGCGATGTGGATCCTCGTCGTCGAACTTGGCGTAATTGCTCTACTCGCCGTGCGAATGGCCCAATTACGTTGGTGGCAACAGCTGTTCACCGTAACAGGATTGGTCGGTGTGGGCGTTCTCGTGGTCGGGATCAAGATCCTCGGCCATTAGAGCGTGTCTCATGTGGATGAAGTGATGTGTGGGACATAATGTGACGCGTGGTA
>NZ_JASHKU010000042.1:0-44757 GCF_030056875.1 Rhodococcus sp. IEGM 1351
CCCCGTCGGGGTCGGGGGCCGACCACGCGGGCATCCCGCCGGCGGGCACCACATGTGTCGGCCGCCACAAGTGGTTTTCGGTGGGTGGTGTGGGCGGCGCCTCGATGGCGTCTCCCCCCGTCGACGCCGGTGTGCTGATGGTGTCGGGTGTCACCGGCTGGGTTCGCACCTCCGGTTGTTGGTTGTCGGTCGTGGCCGCGGCGGACCGTCGTGCGAAGTCCGGTTGACGGAGGAAGAGGTTGAGGTAGCCGACGACGGTGTCGGCGCTCACGGTCTCCAGGTGAATGCCGCGGTCGATCCATTCGACGGTCATGAGGTCGTTGATACCTGTCTGCAGGCAGGTGAAGCCGAGGCGGTTCAGGCCGCCGTGGCCGTCGTCGAACGCGTTCGTCAGCTCGACGATCGCGGTGATCGCCGCGAAATGTTCGGCGATCGGGGCACATGGCCCGGCCGGCCGCGCGGCCTCGGAGTCTGCGTCCACGAGCCCCTGCTGGGCCAGTCGCGCAATGGAATCGGTCAACCCGGCCCCGGCGCGGGAAGCCTCGACTCCGCACAGCCGACCGATCGCGTCGACCAGTGAGAATCCGGTCGTGGGCGGCTCGTCGAGTGTGGTCCGCAGCTGCGCGAATTCGACCGGCACGTCGGCCTCGGGGTGACCGGTCGCCAGGCCGGAGAGGATCCGGCGGCGCTGCACGTCGATGAGCGCGGCGAGGACGACACTGTCCTCGATCGGCAGTTCGAGGGTGAGGTCCAGGCCGCGCCACTGGCTTCGCCCGACCAATCCTGTCAGGAATTCGGTCACCCGGTCGGTGGGCGCGGGGTCCTCGAGGCGAAACACGCCCGGCTCCCTGGTGGCAGACAGTGCGACGGGGTCATGGTCGACCGACGCCCACACGATGTAATCGACGAGGACACCGGCACCGACGAACCTGACCGTGGTCGTGGCGGTCGCCGCCGCGAGCGCCGCCAGGGTGGGTTGCAGGTCCCTTCTGGTCGCGGTGTCGTCGACGACACCGAGGTCGGCCAACCGGGCGCGCGCGGTGTCGGTGACCGTCCCGTTCACCCCCGCCCAGGGTGAGACGGGACTGTGCGGGCCGTCCACCAGCGCCGCCAGCGCGTTGAACGCCTCTGCGTCGAGATCGAGTTCAACCGCCACGTCGCCACCTCCTCGTTCCGATCACTTCCAGCCGCCTAACCACTTCGTGAACGCCGTGACGGCTTCGCCGGTTGCCTTGCAACCGACACCGGCTGCGATCTTGATCTGTGTGGCGACGCCACCCGGAACTAAGAACCAGCCAGCGTTGTTGAGGTTGTCCCCGACGAGGTGGGCAATGATTTGTGTCCTGCTCTGCTCGCTCGCCAGACCGCCGGCGATGTCCTTGACCGTCGTGTACGCGGCGTTAGCCGCCAGCCCCGCAACCGGCGTAGGCAGGAAATTCGAGGCGACGCTGAAGGCAGTATCGGCGGCGTGGCCGATTACCCCGGCGCCGGTTTCCCCTGCCCCATGTAGCGCTTCCCACCAGCTTTCGCTGTCACGCTCCGTCACCCCTTCGTCGATCTGTTTTTGCAGCTGCGCGCGGCGGGCGGCTTTGGCGTCCTCGGACATCGGCGGTGGTGTAGGGGTCGGTGTCGGCGTTGGCGTGGCCGTCGGGGTCGGTGTCGGGGTCGGCGTTGGCGTGGCCGTCGGGGTCGGTGTCGGGGTCGGCGTTGGCGTGGCCGTCGGGGTCGGGGTCGGGGTCGGGGTCGGCGGAGGCGGAGGCGGAGGCGGAGGCGGTGGCGGTGGCGGTGGTGGCGGTGGTGGCGGTGGTGGTGGTGGCGGTGGTGGTGGTGGCGGTGGCGGTGGTGGTGGTGGTGGCGGTGGTGGTGGTGGTGGAGGCGCCGGCCAGTGCGAGATGAGGATGGGACTATTGGGGTCGAAGACCGACTGGCCCCCGACAGTCTTGGTGCCGTACGCGGAGCCGGCAACATTCGGGGGCAGGTTGTCCGGCACCTTCACGTAGGTTGTGCCGTCCGGGCCGGTGACAGTGTGGGCGGGGACCCCGAAGTTCTGCTGCAGCGTCGACGCGAGCGCGGTGGCGTCGAACCCTTTCCCCGGTGGGGTGAGCCATTGGTCGGTCGGCGGCGTGGCGGGGTGAGACCAGTCCACCACCAGCGCGATGGGCTGGTGGGGGTCGATCGTGCCGTCGGGGCGGGTGCTGAATCCGCCGCCGCTGATGCCGGGCGGGAAACCCCCGGTGGGGGCGACCAGGGGGGCGTTCGGATCGTACGGCTGGCCGGCGGGGTGGGTGGCCGCCCACAACGTGCGGCGGGCATCGCCGCCGGAGACGACCCGGCTGTCGACCACAGTGCCCAGGGGCGGCGCCGGGGGTCCGGCGACCGGGCCCGCGCCCGGTCGTCCCGCCGCGGGGCCGGTCGACGACACCGCGTGCGGGTCCGGCTGCGGTTCGTCGGGACCCGGCGGTAGGTCGGGCGGGGGTGGGGGTGCGACGTCACCCTCCGGCGGCGGCGGTGGCTGTGAAGTGTCCACGGGCCGCGGACGCCGCTGGCTGGGCAACAGCAGTGGCGGGTCCGGCAGGCCGTGGGTGTGTCGCCAGTTCAGGTAGGCGTTGAATTCCGTGTTGCTGGGCGGATCGGGGTAGCCGGGGTGGGTGGCCCGCCACTGGGCGAATGCGGGGTCGCGGAGGAGTTGCTGGATCCAGTTGTTGATCGCGGCGCGGTCGTCGGGCCGGTCCGGGGATGGTGCCGGTTGCGGGCCGCGGCCGTCGCCGTTGCCCTGGGTTCCGGCGAGGGTGCCGAGGAAGGTGCCGGCGACCGCGCCGGCGGCGGCCGCGGCGCCGCCGACGGCCGCGTGGCCCAACACGGCGGGGGTGCCCGTGCAGCTGAGCCAGGGCGTGTTGTCGGCTTGGCATTCCTGCCATCCGCCGTCGTCGGCGAACGCGAGGGCCGGGTTGGTCAGCCAGGCCAGTACCGGAATTGCGGCAATCAGCAGCAGGGTGACCGCCGGGGGCGGCCCGATCCGGCCGATCGCCAGGGCGGCGCCGGCCAGCACCAGAACCAGGATCAGTTTGACCTCTGTGCTGGGGATCACGTACGCCGCCAGCAGGGCCGCAGCCGAGCCGAGCAGGCCGACCGTCATCCCGGTGACGCCGGTGACGGCGTGGCGGCGGGTGGGTGCGAACTGTGTGAGCAGTCCGGACCAGATCCGGCTGGCGAGGTCCGCGATGATGCTGCCGATCAGCCCGGGAGCGGCGACCAGCACCCCGAGCGCCAGGACCGCGCCCACCGAGGGCGCGAGGATCAGTGCGGCGAGCATGGCGGCCGCCGCCCCCCACAGCAGATGCACCCGGGCGGCGCGGTCGCCGCCGATCAGCGCGGCGAGGGCGCGGGGCAGCCCGCGCAGGTCGGCGAGGAAACGCTGGGTGCCGACCGCGTGCCAGTACCCGCCCACCCCGAAGATGACGGTGCCGGCCAGACCCCAGAACAGGGAACCCTGGATAAGGGAGCCTTGGCCGGTGGCCGGCGCACCACCGGGCACCATATATCCCTCGTAGCGCACGGCCATCAGCCACACATTCCACACGTAGCCGAAAACACCGCCGACCACGGCACCGGTCAGCGCCGCGAACAGGTGCGTGCGCAGCCACGTGGGAAACCCCCGCGCGACGTCTCCCACGGTGGGAACGGACACCGGGGATCCGCCCGCGCTCATCGCAGCCCCCTGCCCCGGTCGGCACTACGACAGGACCGCATCACCGGAACGACCCGGAGCGGTGCCGCCACCGGGCCCACGCGTGACAAACCCGCCGACCGGTATCCGCACAGAGCCGCACACCTCGGGACGGACCCGGATGGCTGCACCGGTGCGTAGCGGGATCGGGTGAGGTGAGAATTCATCTCAGCCCCCCGACCTTGTCCACGATCACGAATCCCCCCGAATACGGTGCCGGGGAGGTGCGGACCCGCATCACCTCGCCACTGGTCGCGAAGCACGCCCGGGTGATCCGGCCGGGCTCGAGCGTCGGGGCGCCGACGGCATCGGCCAGCACGTACCCGACCGCGTCCTCGTTACGCAGGCTCACGCAACCGTCGCCGGGTACCCGCAGCCACTCCGGGTAAAAGCGACCCTCGCGCACGATCGCGCTGGGTCCGCCGTCGACCTGCTCACCGGCCCGCACCGGTGCCGGGGTCCGGAAGGGGTGCTGCCAGGCCACCAGCACGACCAGGACGGTGAGCATCGAGTAACCGACGGTGTGCGCACTGACCTCCCGCAGTTGGCGCATCGTGCGCTCCGGGTGGGCGACCAGCGGGCCCAGCACCGCACCGTAGGCCAGGTGTCCGCCGTAGGCGATCGCCAGCAGCCCCGGTCCTCGGAGGGCATACAGGCCGGCGACCGGCGAGGCCACCGCCAGGGTCTCGATCGCGAGCCCCCACAGCAGGGCCCACTGCCAGCGCCGGCCCGCCGCGATCACCGCGTAGGTAATGCCGAAGCCGATGCCGTTGCCGAAGTGGAAGAGCCAGCCCAGCAGCCCGGTCCACGGACCGGACGACTCGGCACCGGCGATCAACACACCATAGGAGTCGATCGGGGCGAGCAACCGATACCCGGCCAACAGGAACGGGATCCGGAACAGGTCGTAGGCGAGCGTGCCCGCCAGCCCACCGAACGCGCCGACCACCAGTGCGGTGTGCAGGCCGCGGTACGCGGGCCACCGGGCGGTCGCCACCCCCGCGGTCGTCAGCAGGGCCAGCGCGGGCACCGTGACAAACCAGAACCACAACCGAAACGAACCCAGCCCGTACGCCCAGGCCAGCAGCGGAACCACCGGGAGCAGCCCGAGCAGCGCACACAATCCCCTCACGCCTCGCCGGCCGGCCACCGACGAGGCGAGTGCGGAACCCTTGGTCTGTACCCCTGAGGTGCGACCCTCTTCCGGGGATCTCATTGCGATCCGATCTACCGAGCGAGGCTGCTCATGTCCCGAGGCTGCTCATGTCCCGAGGTTGCTCGTCTCAGTATCACCCGCGGCGACCGGAACGCACCACCGCCGGCGGTGCCGACGACTTCCGCGCACACGTCGAGGGTTCGCCGCCGACACGTCGGGCGTGATCTGAGAGCCTGCGCGTCCGACCACCCGGGCGAATCCGGCGTGGCCGTGTCGGAGCCGCCGGCAGCGCTCGCCGGGGGAATCCGTCGGTGCGGACACCGCCGACGATCGTTGCCCGCTTGACGAGTGTCGCCGCCGGAATCACCAGAGGACCCGCGACGAGTTCCGGCGGCGGGTCCGCACCCACTACCCCTCAAACCTGCCTATGAAACAAGCCCTCTGCCCGTCAATTCGCCATTCACGGGAGAAACGATGACCAATGACGACAATCCGGATCTCCCGCCACGTCACCCTCCGGCGTCAAGGCCCATCGCAGCGGCCGCGACCGCTGCGATGGGCCTGCGGCCCGCCGTTGACCCCGGAGCCTCAACGGCCCCCTCAACGCGCAGTGGTACGGCGGGCAGGCGCGCCGCCCCTGCCCGCCGTACCACGCGGCCCTCGACACCCCGACCAAGATCAAATCCGGACAACCAGATTCTCTGCGGTTTCCGGGGATTGCCACTGTTCGCCGAGAGTTGCATGGGTCTCGCCTCGGCGAACACGGTTTCGTGAATGCCTGCAAGCCACCTCACACCAGCTGAACGAGCGTCACAACCGCAATGTAGGCCAACAGCAACCCCACCACGACGCCGTACACCCGCCACCAGAACTTCCCGTTGTCCCCGAACAATTCGACCAGCGACTCCTTCGTCCCAGGACATCGCCGTTCGAGTTCCGTTACGGACATTCTGCCGACGTCAACGGGGCCGCGGCCGAGGCGCTGCCACAGTTCGTGGAGGCTGCGCGGTGACCATTCGCCATGGAGGACGATGGGTCGATACCCGGACGCGCCGGTCACGATGAACACCCGCTTCGGGCGTCTGGGAACGTCGCTACCCGAGGCGCCCGGCGGGAGGAGGGCGCTCCAGACGCCGGTGACAGCCACGATCGGGATGGTGCGGCTGAGACGACCGGACTCGCCGACAAGATTCAGCTCGGCTCCGGTCACGACAAGCTTGACGTTCCGGACGGCCTGGAGGCCGAGGGGAACGATCATCAGCATGGCGGGCCCGAGGAATGCGCAGACTGCGGCGGCGACTACGGCGCCGAGGCGGGGTCCGAACGAAATGGTGAAGAAGAACACGCCGGCGACGACCATGGCCGCCAGCGGCGCCAGCACCACCACGCAATACACGACCGTCACGGCGCTGGAAAGCGATGACGGGCGAAGTACCAGCTCGTCCGGTTCGTTGCCCGTCGGCGGCCACGGCTCGTCATTCATCGCTGATCCCGTTCTCGTTCTTCTACCAACGACGTGTTGCCGGTCGTGATACGTCCAGCCCGCGGCGATGCTCGGCGCGAGCGATGGCCCCAGGCGCCGACACCATCGGTTGTCACGTCGCTCAGGTAGTACTGGCGGCGCGCGCCCATTTCATTCCGCTGAACACCGACGACAAGGCCGGGGCGATCGGACCGATGCGTTTCGTCAAGTACCTGATTTGGTCGTAGTAGTCCCCCTTGATTTGGAAGTTCTTGCAGCGGTATGGGATTCGAACTGCCAGTGCGGTAAACGCGGCGTCGGTGTCGTCGACCGCGCGTCCCTGCCCGCGCGGATGGGCGGCCCGAAGGTTCGCCTCGGCCCGCGCGCGGAACTCGGCCCTCAGCTGACGCTTCTGTTTCCGTGGGAGGGACTTGACATTGTCCGGGAGCATCGACAGGGCGTCCTGAGCCGCGCGCGTCATGGCGTCGTGGTCGGGCTCGTCGGCCTTGGCGGCGCGCAATGTGTCCTCTACCGCCGCCCGCAGCCGCGCCGTCAACTCCAGGTCCGACGCCCGGTATCTGGTGTGGGGAACCATGCCGAGGACCCGGTGTCGTTCCGGGGTGACGAGTCCCTCGCTGACGAGTTGATCCCGGGCCAGTCTCTCGGTCGGGCGGGGATCGGTGCCGATCCAGTGTTCCCAGGTGCGCGGCCTCGACGCGGCGATCTGCGTGATGAGTTGTTGTTCCAGCGCGCCCGGATGCGCCTGCCGGCACTCCGCATACGCGTGGCCCGTGCGATCCGTTATCTCACCGGTCAGGTAGAGCTCGGCGAGAACGCCCGCCCGGACGAGTGCGCCGAGTTCGTCGTACTCGGTGACCTGGCCGTCGGGGCGTGTGCACAGCAGATACAGGCGCTTCCACAGCGGGAGAGGAGGCACGGAGTCCATGCTAGTCCGGATGATGCCGGGGTTCCCCGGCCGGCGCGGGAGGCCGGCGGCGCCGATCATCGCAGTGCTTCGGGTCGACGACCAAGGCGTCGACGTTCCCTGTGTCGGGTGCTCGGATGACGGTGGCGCACGTCGTCAGGCGTGCGACCGCATGCCTCGTCGAGCATCGCCACCGTGCCGTGCCGGTGCAGGTGCGCTGACCGCCGGGTATGCGGCATAGTTGGCAACACAAAGGACGCAGGAACCCGCCCTGGAACAGAGGGCTCGCGGACAGACGCCCGCCCGCCCCGGTCCCGAGCCATGACGGTGTGCGTGTGGGCGGAGTGGTGGGTTCGTCAGTGCCTTCACTCCCTGGAGGCGGCGATGACGGGTACCCGGTTCGGGCGCTACCTGTTGCAGCGGCCGCTCGGCGACGGTGCGACGGGACAGGTGTGGTCGGCCCACGACACCGCCACCAACCGGACCGTGGCGGTGAAGGTGCTGCCCGCGCACCTGACCGCGGACCCGGTGTTCGAGGAACGGTTCCGCCGCGAATCCCACGCCGCCGCCGCGCTGCGCGAACCGCACGTGCTCCCGATCCACGGCTACGGGGAGATCGACGGCCGCCTCTACCTGGACATGCAATTGATCGAGGGCACCGCGCTGACGGCGTTGTTGGCCCGGGACGGGCCGCTACCACCCTGGCGGGCGGTGAGCATCGTCGAGCAGGTCGCCGCAGCCCTCGACGCGGCGCACGCCGCACGGCTGGTGCACCGCGACGTCACACCGGCTGGCATCCTGGTGTGCGCCAACGATTTCGCGTACCTCACCGGCTTCGGGATCGCCCGCGCCGCCGGGGAGCCGGTGATGACCGGCACCGGTGTGCCGGTCGGCACCCTCGCCTACACCGCCCCCGAACGTTTCACCACCGGGCAGGCCGATCCGCGCACCGACGTGTACGCGCTGACCTGCGTGCTGCACGAATGCCTGACCGGCGCACCCCCCTACCCGGGAGAGACCTTCGAGCAGCAGAGCATCGCGCACCTGACCGCGCCCCCACCCCGGCCCAGCCTCGCCCGACCCGGGATCCCGGCCGGGTTCGACGACGTCATCGCCTACGGGATGGCGAAAAGTCCGGACGACCGCTACCCCACCTGTGCGGCCCTGACCGCCGCCGCGCGAGAGGCACTCGAACCAGCCGACCCCCGGTCGGCCCCCGCCCCGACCCGGCCACCGGCCCCACCGGAGGCGGCAACGACGGTCCGGCGCCCCACGGTCCCGACCGAACCGGACGAGGCGGCGCAGCAGCAGACCGAAGCGTGGGCCCGCGGACGTCGGCGGGATTCCGCGCCACCACCCCTCGGACCGCCGAGCACGGACCGGCCGCCGGAGCGTCCGCCCCACGCTGGGCGTCCCGCACCCTGGTGGCGGCGCCCCGCGACACTGATCGTCGCGGTCGTGGTCGTCGCACTCGGCGCCGTGGGCTACACGCTCTGGCGCGGTCAGGACACGGACCGGGCAGTCCAGAACCCGGGAATGGTGTTCGACGGCATGTACGACGCGGCGTACCGGGTGCAGGCCACCCACGGCGTGGACGACAGCGGCGAGTCCGCGTACACGTTGCGGTGGGCGGTCCGCACCCATTGTCCCGCCGCCACCGGTGCCTGCGTCACGTCGGTCACCAGCCCGAGTCTTCCCACCGATCCACCCGGAACGCCACCGACCCAGTTCGTGATGGACTACAGCGACGGAACATGGTCCGCCGTGAGGGAACTATCCGACACCGGCTGCCAGGACCCCGAGACCGGTGCCCCGCTCCAGGACGTCCCGGCCTGGGATTCGCGGACACTGACACTCGACGGCCCGCAGCCGGACGGCCAATCCCTGACGGGCACGAAGGTCGAATATCGCGGCGACCCCTGCGCGCGGCGAACCGAGATCAGCATCACCCTCCGCCGCACCGGTGAGGTCGACCCCACCATCCCGCTCACCCCGCCCACCGAGATAGCGCCGATCGGCCCGACCTCACCCGGCGCGGCGCTGACCGGAACCTACAACCTCGTCTTCACCCCGGCGGTGGTACCACCCGGCGGGACGCCTGCTCGGGAGAACTTCACCGGTCGCTTCCGGACCCACTGCTTGCGCACCGGCGACCGGTGCGCCTCGATCCTCATCACCGACGCAACCCCTGAGGGGCTCATGTACCTGTACGCGAACGGCCAGTGGACTTGGGCCTACACCGGCGCCCCGGAGAACTGCGACTCCACGGAAGGGAACAAGTTCGTCGAAAACCGCGTGACCCTCGACCGCACCGGCGCCGGCGAGGGACCGGCCCAAAAACTCGCGGGCCGCCGAATCAGTACCCATCACGGCGACTGCCCAACCACCTACCAGTACACCGTCGACGTCACCCGAACCGGCGACTGAGGACACGACCACGACACGGGCGCGGTTCCCGGCGCCGAACAGGCACCGAAGGACCGCTCCGGCCGGTCGCCCCGCCATCGATCACGCACGGGTCGGCCGACCGATGGCGCCGTCTCGCCCGTGCAGTCGCCGACGGACGCGCCGCTCGCGATGCATGAGGATGGAGATCACCGCCACCCTTCCATCGAGCGCGTAGACCTCGAAATCCGTCCTGCAGACGGATCCCTCTACAGGACTGTCCGCGCCCAGCTTGGGGCTCGAAACGCCGCCGATCAGCGCTCCCGTTAGAACGTCCTGATGAAAGGCGCGTCCAGGATGGGCCGCACCCATCTGGATGCGGCCACGCCGATCTGTTAAACAGGCCGCACATTCTGGGCTTGCGGACCCTTCTGCCCCTGGCCTACCTCGAACTCCACCCGCTGGTTCTCATCGAGTGCCTTGAAGCCACTGCCCGCGATCTCCGAGAAGTGCACGAAGAGGTCTGCTCCGCCGTCATCGGGCTTGATGAATCCAAAACCCTTCTCGCCGTTGAACCACTTCACAATGCCCTGCGGCTCGAACGTGCTCTCGACGCCGTTCTCGAGCCGGTCTCGACGCCATACTCGTCGACCGAGTCGACGGTGACCTTCGCGTCTTTGACGATCGCGCCGGCATCGAGCGCCGCCTGCAGCGCCTTGTGCCGCGGGGAGCGAGTGTCGGGGATGATTTCGGCGCGGCTGGTATGGATTCGATTCTTGTGCGCCTCATGCTCGAGGCGGACCTCCCGCTTGCCGCGGCCAGGGCATGCCTCCTCGATTGCCCAGGTCAGCTCGTGAAAACGCCTTGGGCCGGATCACTGTGCCGGGGTGCAGTGTGATCGCCGCCCGGCAGATGGTCCGTCGCCGGGGAGCCAGTGACACGGTGACCTTCCGGGGAAGGTCACCGGTGGTCTGACGCACCACGGATTCGAGCATCTGAGTCCACTTGCGCGCGCGGTAGCGGGACACATCGAGCGCGCACAGTGCGGCAGCGACAGCGAGCAAAGGCCACTGGTAGCCGTGCAGCTGTGTGAGGAGGCCCGTCGCGGTCTCGTTGCCGTCGACGGCCGGCAGCAGCCGTGGCGCGTACACCGCCGCGCCGGCGCCGGCGACAGCGATCGGTGAGGAGGGGGTGAAGCGGCCGATGCGCGTCGGGTCGGGCGTCCGAATCGACCTGCGTGCCTGCGCGTGCGGTGTCGCAGTCGCCGAAGATCTCGCGGTACTGCTCAACCACCCAGTCCTCGACCGGGTCACGACTCGCGTTCACCGCGGCCCCTTTCGCTCGGCCCGACACCACTGCGGGAGTGATGCGGGAGCACTGTGGCAACAAACGCGCGCCGGATTCAACGGGGTATGTGGATAACTTCCGGGCGACGCGTTCGAGGAACCGTCCCGAGCCCGTCGGTGTCCCACGTAGAGCATCCCGGCGACCCCGGATCCCAGCGGTCCGCGCGCCGCTCACCGAGACCCGGTGTGTGTGCCGCATCGCACGCCGTGGCGAGGCAGGCATCCAGGGGGACTCGTTCGCTGTGTCGGCGGTGTTCGCCGCACGGTGCCGGAGCGGTGCGGGTGCGGCCGCGGACCCGCCCGCCGCAGCGCTCCGAACAGCAGTCGCGGACCCCCACCGCAGAGCGCTCGAATCAGCGGTCGAGTTCCGGGCGTTTCGACGGTGATTCGACCACTGCGGCGAGCACGTCCGAGCACGCGTGTGAGACGCCTCTCCGCGAGCGATACCGGCAGGGTCGGTGCGGCGGTCGACGCGGTCCCGATGCCGGCGCGGCGAGTCCACGAAGGGCGCGCCGAACCGACGCCCCGCTGCGCGGTCGACACAGCACCGCCGCAGGCGTGTGACATGGGCGTCCCGAAATATGTTGGCGCGGCGCAATTTCTAGTAGTACACTCCCCCTAGGCCCGAAGGGCCGGGGGGAGTGACCCCCGAAGGGGGTGGGGTTCCCCGCTTTTCCGGACGCTCGATTCGGACGCCCGTTCTCATGCCACGGCAGAGCACCCTCCGATCGGTGCCGCAGCACCACTTGTTCGATCCCCATTTCGAGGGCAATAAGACGCGCACTCGTGTGCGCCTGAACACGGTCGGTCAGGCACCACATTTCAGCGCTGAATTTCGCGCTTCCACGGCCCTGCCGCCACCGTTGCTCCGCCGGGCTCTCCTGGCACCGCCCCACCGGGCGGCCCGTTGCGGTGCTCGGCGGGCCCCGATCTCCGACTGAGAGGGGTCAAGCGCACACCGAACCACACACGACCCGTCAGAGGTCCACGCGCGACACCCTCACCGCCCACGCAATCGATGCCCGCGCCCAGCCCATGCGTGGGTCACCAGATGGCCGAAAAGCACGCACCCCCGCTGCGCCGAGGACCACCGCTGCACCTTCGCACAAGGAAGCTATCCACATACCCCGTTGACGTCGGCACGCGATCTTTCTTCACGTCGACCGCACCACGTTTCAAGTGCTCTCGCCAGATCCGACCCGAGAAGAACCCCATCTCTGTTGCGTCCACGGTCGTCGACGCCGCACTCGCTTCACCCACACACCCCCACATCGGTGGTCACTTTCTTGCTCCGGAAACCGAGGTGAACACAACAACCTCGAGGACTGGATCGGCGACAACGTCTTCGCCCGTGATCTTCTTCGCTGGTTGCCTGCTCGATCGCACTCGGAGCCCCCCAAGAGCAACTTCTCGAAGGTGCCGACCGTCGGCGGACGGTCTGTCGCCGCGATCACCTTCTCCGTGCTCGCCGGTAGCCAGAACGCAATGAACGGGCTCGGGGCCGTTTTCCTCAGCCTCTTCGGCGTCGACGTCTCACGCGTGCTCGTCCCTTGCGAACACATCTTCGAAGGAAGTGAGCACATGATCGACAACAACCGACCTGCTCTACCCGCCAGGACTCGCACTACCTCGGCCCCCGCGGGCAGAACCCTCCCGACTCGCATCCGGTACTCCACCGTCGCGGTGGGTGCAACGATCGCGGTCACGGCCTTCGTCGTCGCCCGCATGATCGTCCACGTCCCTCCACGCTTCACACCGCCGGCCGTGATGCTCACGCTCACCGTCTTTCTCACCACCACGATCACCCGATACATCAACGCCGACCGACCCCCGCACTTTCCGTGTTCATCGCGGCGTCGAACGACGTGGTGGCGCCACGACCGCCTCAGACCCGGACAGAGCGCCCCGGCCCCGGCCCGCCGGTGCTCGACCTGTCCACTACCGAAGGACGACGGGCTGGTGCTGTCGGCGCGAGATGCCGGCCTGGAAGTCGCCTCAGGACTCGCTGACGGCGGCGATACCAGCGGAAACCCGCAGACCGAGATCGAAACGATCGAATCGAAACTCATCGACACGTTCATCCGCCAACCCACGCAACTGATCAACTTCGGAGTCGTTCTCGATGCCCCGGAAAACAACGGGAAATGCGTCAAAGAGTTCGACGCCGCGTACCTCGCGAAGCCCAAGGAGCCTGGACTCGCGGACAAAGCGCAGGACGTCGTCTCCGAGATCGCCCCTGGGGCAGGCGTAGCCCTTGACCTGATCAATTCCGACGCGAAACCGGAAGACCGCGTCAAAGATGCCATCGCCAAATGTGAGGGGAAGGACGGGCCGATGAAGGCCTATGCCGACAACCCCGGTCCCGGACAAGCAATGGGCCTGTTTTTCCTGATCTTCGCCGGCGCACTCCTCATGGCCTTCGCGATCTACCTCGCCGGCCGATTGATCATCGCCGCAGGTGTCTCGATCGGCAATGCCATCAAATCGATACCAGGAGTCGTCCTCGCCATCGCACCCTCGATGCGCGGGCAGTTCTGGCGGACCATTGCCAACGTCGCAATGGCGTTGCTGCAGATGATCTTCGCCATCGTCTTCCTCGTCGGATACGTCATGGTCGTCGAGGATCTCTTCGCTGCAGACGAATCGAACCTGATCCGCACGGTGTTCTTCGTCGACATCTTCCTGGTCACCGCACTTCTCCTCTTCCGCCGAGCGGTCAAGGGAATGAAGCGAATGTCGGACAACCTGGCAACAATTCTGGCTAAACGGCCCAACGCCGCACCGACCGCCATTAGTCGCTCAACGCCCACCACAGCGCGCGACATCGCTGCGATGGCCGCCAACGGACGGCACCTGTACCAGGGCGGAAAGGCCGTGGTGAAGGGGGCAGGAGCACTAGCGAAGAAGTCCGGCACTGCCGCGGCAACGACCGGAAAAGTCGCAGCCGGAGCCACCTCGACCGCAGCAACCGGCGGGGCAGCTGCAGTGCTGGTTGCCGGACGGGTCCTCTCCTCGACGGCGAAGCGAGCGAAGAACAAGGTCGACTCGATCGCCGATCCCGACAGCTACCCGAAGTCCACCTCAGGCACGGTCGGTGCCCGGACCAGTCGTGGAACCGCCGCTACGAACGCTGCTGCCGACGCTGTCCGGAGTCGACTGTCGAAAACGGCGGTGTCGGACAAGGCCGGCATCACGCACCCCATCGGGGTCGCCCCGTCATTGCCGGTCGCCAACCCTGGCCCGGTCCGCGCCTCGGCCACGACAACCAGCAGCCCAGACGGTCGCCGATTCCGCGAATTCACCACCACATCTGGGGCGCCGGTGATGTTGCCGACGACACCGAGCCGCACCCCGCGACCAGCCAGACCCGCCTCTGCTGAAGCAGGGATTCCCAACGGTTCATCGTCGAAGACTGCTCAGCTGCTCGCTGCCGCCGCGCAGTCCGGATCCGCGCCGGTAGTCACGCCGAGCGCACTGGCCCACCGAGCTCGCTGATGACGCTCCTCGACACACCACCGTCGACCCCGGACACACAGGAAGGCAACTCGAAAAGGTGGTGGTGGCTGCTCGCCGGCATACCCGCCTTCGCCATGGTCATCATGATGGCTCCGATATTGGCACACTCACGCGACGACCGGTAGTGACACGAACTGCGGTCAACCTGTGCCAGACGCCGGGGGCGGCAGCCTCATGGGAATCAAACCCGGATCCCTCGCGGTCCCGATGGCCGAAGGCACCTACACAATCAGCTCACCCTTCGGTCTGCGCGAGGGAGGCATGCACGACGGCCAGGACTACGCAGCACCACTGGACACCCGTTCTACGCCGCCGGTGACGGCGAAGTCATCGCCGCCGAGCCCGCTGCCGGTTACGGACACTGGATCCGGATCCGGCACACCATCGAGGGCCAGATCGTCGAATCCCTGTACGGGCACATGCCGGCGTCCGGGGTCCTCGTCCACACCGGAGACAAGGTCACAGCGGGCCAACTGATCGGCAAGGTGGGCAGCGAAGGACAGTCGAGTGGACCGCATCTTCACTTCGGCATCTACCCCGGAGGCTGGTCACTGGGCGGCGGAGTAGATCCCATTCCGTGGCTCAAACAACAAGGAACCATCTCGCCCACTCGAGGACCAGCAGAGCCGGTCGCACACACCGATTCCACCGGTGAAGAGCTACCGCCGCTGCCCGCCGACAAAGGCAGCGAAGCGCACATGCAGATCGACTCGATCCGCATCATGCGCACAATCGCGGCGGCCTTCCCCGAGATCACCACCATCGGCGGATGGCGCCCCACCGGCGACCTCACCCAGAATCACCCCGACGGCCGCGCGGTCGACATCATGATTCCCGACTCGCCGAGCGCCCAAGGGAAGGCGCTCGGCGACAAGATCGCCCTGTACCTCCAACAGAACACAGTGGCCCTCGACGTCGAGTACGTGGTCTGGCAACAGCGTTACTGGGATGGCACCGGCCACTGGTCGCTGATGGAGGACCGCCACGGCAACACTGCACACCACTTCGACCACGTGCACGTCACCACCGTCGGCGGCGGGATGCCGACCGCCGACACCCACTACGGCCCCGCTCCGGGCGCAACGACCACCACCGGGCCGTGCCCGACAGAAGTCGGTGATCAGACCGAGCTCGCCCCTGGCAGCATCCCGCCGCAATACACCAACGCAGTCTCGGCCGCTGGTTCACTGTGCCCCGAGGTGAGCCCAGTTCTGGTTGCCGGCATCGTCCAGCAAGAGTCCGGGTTCAACGAAAACGCCGTCAGCAAGGGCGATGGCGTAAACCAGGGCGGCGCCGAAGGACTGAGTCAGTTCATGCCGGAGACCTGGAAGGTATTCGGTACGGATTCCGGTCTCGATCGTGCCGGGAATGCGGAACCACCGAACGCTGCCGACCCGTTCAATCCGTACGACGCGATCGCCTCGGAAGGGCACTATCTCTGCCACATCGCCGACTACCTTCGGCCGCATCACGACAGCGGGGCCGTCACGGGCGCGGTCACCGACCTGATCATCGCCGCCTACAACGGCGGGGAGGGCGCCGTCGTCACATACGGCGGGATTCCACCATTCGGCCAGACCCAGGCATACGTGCCGGCCGTGCGTGAGCACATGGATAACTTCGCGGCCCGGTACCCGTAGCCCTCCTACCGCCACAACGGAAATTGTGTTGTCCGCGCAATCCATTCACCGGCACGATCCGCCGACCCGCCGGACGCGCTCACCTTCGGTGATCGCTCGAGGCAATAAGAGAGTTCGTTTACCAGTCGTGCACTGTTGATGCGACATCGGCGAATGGCAGTGGCCCGACGCACCCAGCGACCTGTTTGTCGCAGGACCGATCTCGTGTGGCAGGCAACCGGCGATGACGGGCGGTCCTGGTCAACATGTCAGATCTGTGAGATCAGCAGTTCGACGCGATCTACGCCTGGAACAAACCACTGGGGACCTGGAACATACCACTGGGGAAGTGCAGCGAGGACGCATCAGAAGTTGTTGCCAGGACGCAAAAAAAATCATTCAACGGCGGCTTCGCTCCATCCATGCTCTCTTTGATGCGCTGTCTGGAGCGTAACGCACATGTCAAGGGGCCAGCCGGTCCACATCTGCTTCCGCGTCAGGGCTCCTCGAATCCCGACACGTCGACACGCCGCAGGACGCCGCTCGGTGGGTGGATGATCGAAGAGCACTTCACAACACGTTCCGAGGGGGAGCGCCGGTGTCCGAATTGTTGGTCTTCGACGATGAGCCCGAACCCCGGACCGCGCTCTGGCATGCCTGCACGCGTGTTCCGACCGCCGCCCCGGGCGAGTCGGTGACAGCTGTACTGAGCGATATGGCCGCCAAGCGGTACGACTGCGCTTCCGTTGTCGCCGTACTGGTCGGTGGCCGGCTCGTGGGTGTCGCACCGATCGAACGTATGTCGGTGCCCCCGGCTGTGCGGCGCTACGCGACGTCATGGATCCGAATCCGCCCGCGGTCCGACCCGATACCCACCAGGAACGGGCCGCGTGGCAGGCGGTTCAGCACGGGGAGCCGGGGCTGGCCGTGGTCGATGATGACGGTCGGTTCCGTGGTCTGATAGCGCCACAACAACTTCTCACCGTGCTGCTCCAGGAGCATGAGGAGGATCTCTCACGCCTGGGTGGCTTCCTCCATTCGGTCGAGACCACCCGCGAGACGAGCGTGGAGAGCGTGCGGCGCAGGCTGTGGCACCGTGTTCCCTGGCTCCTCGTCGGATTGCTGGGTGCCATGGTCTCGGCCGTGTTCATGGCGGCGTTCGAAGTCACTCTCGAAGCGAACGTGGCCGTCGCCTATTTCATACCCGGAATCGTCTATCTCGCGGACGCGGTGGGGACGCAGACCGAGACCCTGGCGATCCGTGGCTTGTCCGTCGGAGTGGGAATTCGACGTATCGTGCGGCGCGAAGCGCTCACCGGTCTGTCGGTGGGTGCGCTCCTCGGAGCCGTGATGCTCCCGGTCGTCAGCCTGATGACCGGTGACACGATGCTCGCGGTCGCGGTGGCCGCAGCGGTTCTCGCCGCGAGTGCGATCGCCACTATCGTCGCCATGGTGTTGCCGTGGCTCCTGCAGCGACTCGGCAAGGACCCGGCATTCGGCTCCGGTCCACTTGCGACTGTCGTACAGGACCTGCTGTCGATCATGATCTATTTCGCGGCCGTCACGGCGCTCGTCGGTTAGATGCCCCTGCCCGAACCTGCAGCGGGAAGGCGGGACACCGAAAGCGCTTACCCTGCAAGGACCTTGAAAACGTCGTAGACCATCCACGCCGGCCAGAACAACCCTTGGATGATCGCGAGAACATACTCCCAGAATGCGTCCGCCTGCTGCCAGAACCACACCCAGGCTCCGAAGATGCCCAGCGCGTAGATCGCTCCGCCGCCCGCGGCGCCGGTGTTGCCGTCGCTCATGGTCACATACCTTCCCCAGGCCGAAGTGCGTGACACCGGATCGCGAGAAACACGATTGGGCGCCTCGTCTCAGTGTCATCACCGCCGGTCTGCGGTGACAGAGTCATTGGTCACCCGCGGCGCTGCGGCTTTGCCGTAGGGAATCGGGTCCAGGTCTCAGCCTGGTGACCTTCTCCCCTACGGGTATCACCCGCGGGCCGCAACGATGAAGATCGAGGCAGAAACTCGGCGCCAGGAACCCGTAGGAGTGCATCATGTCCGGCCACCGCCCGATCGTTGTAGGGATCGACGGCTCCCCATCGTCGCTGCAGGCTGTTGCATGGGCGGCGAGGGAGGCCGCGCTCCGCAGCTCGCCCCTGTCACTGGTCACGACGATGTTCGTTCCCGGAAGGTACGGCGTCCCGATCGGTGTGCCTGCCAGCTTCTTCCAGGACGAGGAGCGCGACGGTAAGGACAGGTTGGACCGCGCGGCGCAAACCGCTCGTGCCGCAGTGCCCGAACACCACATCGAGATCGAGACCACCGTCTGCTCCGGGACGCCGGCCGGTGAACTTCTTGAACGTTCGGCGGATGCCACGATGCTCGTTGTGGGTGCGAACAGACGGGGAATCGTAGAGCGCGCCGTCCTGGGATCGGTCAGTTCGGCGGTGGCGACCCACGCCTCATGCCCGGTCGCGGTGATCCGCGGTGAACCTGATCGCAATATCAACGACATCCCCGGTCCGGTTGTCGTCGGTGTCGACGGATCACAGCACAGTGAACCGGCCATCTCGATGGCCTTCGAGGAAGCAGGTCTGCGGCAATCGGAACTCGTCGCCGTTCATGCATGGTCTGACATCGTTCTGCAGTTCTCCCCGGATGGAGGCAGCGAGGCGGAGTGGCTGCGGGATGCGGCCAACGAAACGGCCCTGTTGTCCGAGAATCTCGCCGGTCGTGCGGAGAACTATCCGGATGTGAAGGTGCGCACCCTCGTGGTCAGGGATCGCCCCACCCGGCACCTGCGTGAGCAGGCCGAGAATGCGCAGCTTCTCGTGGTGGGGAGCCGGGGGCGAGGAGGGTTTTCCAGCATGCTGCTGGGGTCGACCAGCAGGGCGTTGATGCATTCGGTCGTCTGCCCACTCCTCATTGTCCGCTAGCTGTACCGCGGGGATGCCGCCCAGGAGGAGATGTATCGTGCGCGACCCCAGCCTCGGATCGAGCCTGATCGAGTCTCAGCTGCCGAGGTATGAGCAACGCATTTTGCGCACGCAGGTCGTCCGTGCGTCTGCGCCGACGACCTTCGCCGCCATCCGCCGCGTCGACTTCTTCCGGTCGCCGGCGGTCGCGCTCCCGAACCGGGCCCGAATTGCGATCGACACCGTCCGCGGACGTCGGGGCGCCCATCTTCAGGGGAGTCGGTCCGAATTCAGGTTCGACCAGTTGCTGGAACCCGACGGCGGGTTCCAGCTTCTCGCGGAGGAGCCGGGACACGCGATGGTGCTCGGGTTCATCGGTCGCTGGTGGGAGAAGGGCTACGGCCGCGTCGAGTGGTCGCCAGCAGACTTCGGCCGGTTCGCCCTTCCCGGATATGGCATCGGCGCTTGGGGTTTCACAGTTCTCACGTACGACGCCCACACGTCTGTCCTGGTCACCGAGGTGCGCGTACACGGCACGGACGACAAGGCACGGCGAAGCTTCCACGGGTATTGGACGGTGGTGGGCCCGTTCGTCAAGGCGATGGGCGGGCCGGTACTGCGCCTGATCCGGGACGAGGCCGAGTCTCTCTGAGTCGCGGCCCAGCTCGTCACTCGATGGCGGCCCGGAATTGTTCGTGCAGAGCTGCGGCGAGCTCGCGGACCTCGGGTACGACGTCGGGGTCGACGATGATCGTTACTGTCAGCGTGCCCGCATAGGATAGTGCCGCGAACGCGACGCCGACGTTCCCCGCGGTGACGGTGATCGGGGTGATGCCTGTGATCGGTGCCCCGGCGATGACGACTTGCCCAGGGGGACCCGGGAGGTTCGTCAGGAACGAGTTGACGAGTCGCTGACGGTCGACGAACCACCGAAACAACCGCAGCGCGGCCAGGATCCGGAAAAGTGGTCCGATCAGTGCGGAGGACGTACCTCGGGTTCGCATCTTCTGAACGCGGGTGACACCCGAAACAGTGGTCAGCCGGTCCTGGAAACTTCCTACCAGCGGTACACGTACCGGCATCACACCGACCTGGTTCCCCAGGTGCCCACTCGTTGCCGAACTCCGGGCCGAGACGGGCACCGACACCACCAGCTCCTGCGGAAACTCCATCCGCTCACGTAGGAGTTCGGCCAATGCCCCAGTGACGGCGACCAACAGAACATCGTTGACGGTGGCCCCCGACCTCCGCCCCGCTGCCCGGACACCGTCGAGACCGGCGTCGACGGTCACTACCCTGCGACGGGGGCCGGTGGCAGCGTTCAGGGAACACCGCGGAGCCCACCCGCCGCGACCACGACCGAGTTCGGCCCAGCCGCCTCGTATACGAGCAATCCTGCGCGGAACTCGGCGCAGCGTGCGGCACCGTTCGCAAACGCCGTCGACGAACCGGCCCCGAGGCGGGGCCGCCGACGGCGGGTTCTCATTATCGGCGGCCGGTCCAGTCGCGTCCGCGCCGTCGACCAGGCGCGCGAGCACGGCGAGGCCACCGATCCCGTCGGCCACGACGTGATGCAGCACCAGCACCAGACCGGTGTGATCGTCGATGAGACCGGTGACGACGACCGCCCGCCACAACGGTCGCGACCGGGGCAGCGGCCGGGTCACCGCGTCCACCGCGATTGCCAGCGCAGCGTCACGGTCCCCCGGGCTCGGGCACCGCACTCGGGACACATGGGCGCGGACGTCGACATCGGAGTCGTCGACCCAGTACGGCCGTCCCGGGCCCCACCGTGGCGTGGCCAGGCGCTGCTGCAGGCGCCGAATGCTGGTGAGCCGTCGTGTGAACGTGGCCTCGACGGTCGCCGCGTCCACGTCACCTTCACCGGCAACGAAAAGTATCGCGCCGACGTTCATGGGTACCGGTCCGACGTCCGAGACGAGCGTGATCAGGTCGCCCGAGCCGAGTTGCTCGCGACGGTCGTCGGCCGTCATTCGGAGGCTGCGTCAGCCGCGCGCGACGAGGCGAGGAGGGTCAGGACACCGCGTTCTATCGAGTCGGAGAGGTCGGTGAGGTCCGGTGTGGTGTCGTAGTCCCCGGTGAGACCGAAGGCGAGATGGTCGCTGTAGCTGAGGATCGCGATCCCGATCCGCAGCCGCAGCGCGATCGGCACGTACGGAAGGATCTCCAGGATCGTGCGGCCCATCACGTGTCGTGTGGCTTTCGGACCGGGGACGTTGGTTGCGACGGCGACGACACTGTGCTGAGGAAACCGGGTGGCGAGTCGAACGGCCCAGGCCATGGGCATGAACGGTCCGTACTGGGCCACCGCGGTGAACGCCTTGCCCCCTTCCGCTTCCTTGCTCGCCTTGTGCGTCGTGAGCCGTTGGTGGACGGCGACCAACTGCTCGACCGGGTCTTCGATGTCGACTGGCAGAAAGGGCAGCATGAGCGAGACCTGATTGTGGATCGCACGTTCCTCGGTTGCGGAGCGGACGGACACGGGAACGAGCGTGCGGACCGTGTGGGGTTCGGGACGCTCGCCCCGTTTCAGGAGCAGCTGCCGTAGTCCGGTGGTGATCGCCGCGAGTGCGACGTCGTTCACGGTGACCTGGTACGTGGCGCAGATTTCGCGAACGTCATGCATCCTGACTCGCGCGGCGCAGTAGCGGCGCTGGCGACCGATCGGTCCGATCAGCGAAGTGTCCGTGGATGAGGTCAGTATCTCGGACAGCAGGTGGGTGAGGCCGGTTGCGACGCCGATACCGGCTGCCGTCAGCCGACGTGGAATTGCCAGTGCCGCCGAGACGAGCCGGAGTTGCCGCACCGGGGACAGGAACTCGATCGTCGAGCGGACCAGGCTCTCGACGCTCTCGAGGCGTGTACCGACGGTCGGTACCGGCTCGGCGTCGGTGTCGGGCTCTGCGGTCGTCGACGTTTCGGCCACGACTTCGTCGCACATGGCCTCGAACAGTTTGGTTCCGGTGATCCCGTCCGCCATGCAGTGATGAATCTTGGTCAGTATGGCCCAGCGGTCGTCGGTGAGGCCTTCGACGACCCAGCATTCCCACAAGGGGCGGTCACGGTCGAGTCGGTGCGCCATGACTCGGGCGACGAAACCGAACAGGGACTCCTCCTCCCCTGGTTCCGGGACGGCGACCCGTCGCAGATGATGGCCGAGGTCGAAATGCGGATCCGGTGACCAGGAGGGTGGGCTGAAGTCGAGTGGGACCGTGTGAACCCTGTCTCGGGCGTGCGGGAGCTTCGCGAAACGTGCGGCGACCGTGTCACGAAATTCGTCTTGCCCGGGAACGGGGCCCTCCATGATGGCGAGAGCACCGATCGTCAGGCTCGCGTGTGGGTCGGAGTCCTCCGTCTCGAGAAAACCCGCGTCCAGGAAGCTCAAGTTGTCGTCCACTGGCTCTGGCCTCACCATTCGGAAATCGTCGTCGTCTTCTTGTGTTCGACATCGATGGGCGTCAGCTGACCGGCCACCCAGGGGCCTTTCCGAGGTTCCTCCACTCGCGGTCCCACTGTGACATCCGATATCTCGTTCCTGCCCAGCGAATTCCGATCAACATCGTGAGACAGATCGTCGCACCCATTGTCCACAGTGCGAGTGCGGCGCCCACTGCCTCGAATGCGTTCTCGGTGCCTGTCTTCGGCGCATCGACGATCTTGCCGGCCGGGTCG
Organism: Rhodococcus sp. IEGM 1351; assembly: GCF_030056875.1. Taxonomy (NCBI): domain Bacteria; kingdom Bacillati; phylum Actinomycetota; class Actinomycetes; order Mycobacteriales; family Nocardiaceae; genus Rhodococcus; species Rhodococcus sp. IEGM 1351. The sequence continues at coordinate 22,756 of NZ_JASHKU010000042.1, forward strand.
ATCCACATGCTGATCGTTTGTCCCGCCTTCGCTTCCGGCGCGGTCAGTACCTGGCCGGTGCGTGTGGTCCCATCCACTGCCCACCGGGCCTGTGCCTGCCCCGTGGCACCCGTTGCCGGAGTGGTATCCGCCAGGTTCACAGTTGGGTCCTCGAGGAGCACTGCCGCGATCTGATGCCGGTTTTCGCGGTCGGCGCGGGATTGGTCGTCGAGGCGTGTGTGAGTAACGGTTCCGAAGGCTGCGGCGAGGGGAACCAAGATCAGCACCAGGGCGACGACGACGAGGAAGACCGAGGATTCGAGGCGATAGCTTCCCCGCATCAGTCGGTTCCCGCTCCACGGCCCCAATCGCCACATCCGCGATACCAGTGTCTGTTCCCCGATCATGACGACCTCCTGCGATTGCTCCTTCGAGTGTCGCGCCGGGACAGATGCCGATGTAGGGCCCAAGGTCATCGCTCTGGTCGGATCGGTCCGGCGATCAGGAGGGGACACGGGGTTATGTGCACCAAGGCTGCGCTGGTCGAGCCGAGCGTCATCCCGGAGAAGCCGCCCCGTCCGCGGCTGCCGACGACGATCATCTGGGCTTCGTCGGCCATTTCGAGGAGGTGGCGAACCGGTCGGTCCCGAACGAGGGTCTGTCGCACCCGGACCTCGGGGAACCGTTCACACCATTCGGCGACGCCGGCTTCGAGCACCGACCGCTCCATGGTCTGCTCTACACCGACGGGGAGTTTCGACAGGTCCTGGTCGGACCACGCGTGCAGTGCGATCAGTTCCGTGTTGTGGAGGGAACACTCCTCGAACGCCAGACCGACGGCCCGTGCACTGCTCGGAGATCCGTCGACGCCGACGACGACGGGTCCCGTGCCGTCCGCGACTCTCGACCAGCCGTCGATCACTGCTACCGGGCACTGCGCATGACGCGCCACGGCCGAGGTCACGGAGCCGATCAGCCCGTCGGTGAACTCGCCCAGTCCGCGTCTGCCGAGCACGACCATCATTGCGCCGGCGGATCGGTCGACGAGTGATCCCGGGGCGTTCTGATGGGACACTTCGGCCCGAATGTCGATGTCTGCGTCTGCGGATCCGGCTCGGGCGGTCTCGAGTGCTTCGGCAACGTCCCGCTCGGCTCGGGCGTGGAGGACTTCAGCGAGTCGGGGCCCATCTTGTGCACCGCGGTACGTGATGCAGGACAACAACAGTAGCGGCGCCGCGCGCACTGTAGCCTCACGTGCGGCCCACCGCACCGCATCCAGCGACGACCGGGATCCGTCCACTCCCACAACGATCCCCGGATCGACCATGGTGACCTCCTCATCGATTCCGCTCGCTGCCCGAACCGCATTCGTGTCATCGATCTGCGTCGCATCGTTGGGTTGACGCTCGTCGTATTGCCAGGGGTGGCAGCCCTCCCCTACTCACCGGACAGGTTTCCCTGCGCCGGCCGTTCTCGAACCAGGACTTCCGATAACGGGCGTCTGGGTGTGGGCGACGGTTCCCCCACCCCTGTGCCCGCTCCCACCCTGATCAGAACCTGCGGCATCCCGTCCCCGGAAGACAGCTCTCGCAGCATTGTCCGTGTCGCGGCGCGTTCGGTCAGATGGGTGACGGGGCAGGTGGCGAGTCCGCGGTTCGTGCAGGCGAGCAGAACGGCGGAGAGTGCTTCGCCGCTCCGTAGCCAATCAAGTCTCGAATCCGTGGATGTGGAGAGCAGGAGGATCGCGGCGCGGTCTTCCGACGGGCTGCCGTCGGGTGTGCTCGCGCGGCCGGGTGGAAACTCTCGTGAGAGGTGCACCGAGTGCTGCTGCGAGTCGGACGGACGCGCCTGCTCCGGCACTCCGTCGGGGAACAGTCCGCGCCCCGACCACCACCGCAGTTCGGCTTGGTAGGTGGGGTCGTCGTGCCGTAGACCGGTCATCCGGCGTGATGCGTCCTCGAGTGCGGGACGGCTTCGCTCGCCGAGGTCTTCGAGTTCGACGCCTGTTCCTGCAATGATTCGCACCAGCTGCTCGAGTGTCTCCGTCCACGCGGACGGTGCGTCCAGTGGCAGTCGTTCGGTTCGCCTTCGTTCGATCGCCGCCGCCATTCGGGCGACGAAATCCGTCGGTGTCGGAGCCGGGACGAAGCCGATCGTCGACAGGAGTTGCCGGTCGGAAGAACGCGGCAGCCTCTCGATGAGAGGACGCCAGCGATTCGCCGTGAATGCGTAGTCGAGGTGATTCAAGGCCGCACCGCAGGAGATCACCATCTGACGGCCAAAGCCATCGGTGGCGGGCAGCAGCCGGTCGGGATCGCTGTACAACCGCAAGGTAGTGCCCATCACCCAACGCCACGGTTGGCTGTTGTGCAGCGACGGCGCGCGGCACGCCAGCGCCACAGCTGATTCGACGGTACGTCGGTCGGGTACCACGGGCAGCTCTCGCGTGTTCACAGTGTGTCCGTGTGTGTGGTGGGTGCTCCGCCGGTCATCGTGTGTCTCCTGCTTGTCCTGGCTTCGAGTGTTGTGCTCGCGGCTCGGTGGCTCTAGGGCCGTAGGTCATCGACACCGTCCGGCGGAGACGGCACGGTCCGACCAGCGCATCTGCGGCTGATCACTGGATGAGCACGACCCACACGGTCGCGGCTGTCACAGCGACCGGTGGGGCCAGCCACGCCGCCAGCGTCACGGCGAACCGGAACGAACCGGCAACGGCGGCGAGGACCAGTTTGGTGAGCAGGTTCGTTCCGACGGCGACAACCGCCGCCACGGTCGCGGTGTCGACGGTGATCTCGGCACCCGCCGCGGACGCTGCGGCGAGCGACGAGGAATGGGCATCGGCCAATCCGCCGACAGCCGATGCAGCGACGACACCGCCACCTCCGAAGCTGTCCGCGGCGCCCTTCGTCATGACGAGGAGGACGAGCAAAATTCCTGCCAGTGAGAGTGTTGCCGGAACCGAGATCGGGCGGTCGAGCAAACCCGTGGCCGGCTGTGTCCCCTGGACGCGGCTGCCCGACGATCGGTCGTGCGAGCCCCGGAGCACGAGAACGGCGGTCTCCGCGACGACGAGTGCGGCAGCTCCGCCGAGTATCAGTGCCAGCTGTGCCGACACCTCGGAATTGACGACCCAGGTGATACCGACGACGAGCAGGATGGTGGACAGATTCACGATCAGTGCCGCAGGTAAAGCATCCGGCGAATCCCGTTCTCGGCGCGCTGTCCGCGCCATGACGGCGGTGGTCGCAGCGCCGGAGACGAACCCGCCGCCGAAGCCGACGATCAGCAGTCCCCAGCGTGGGCCGAGGATCCGGGTGGCCACATAGCCCACCCAGCCGATCAGGCTCAGCATGAGCACCAGTCGCCCGATCGTCGCAGGGTTCAACGCGCCGTAGGGCCCGACGTCACGGTCTGGAAGTAGGGGGAGGACGAGGAAGCCGATCGCGAGCAGTACGCAGAAGTCCGTGATGTCGCGTTCGTCGATCATGTGCTCCGCGAATTCGTGCATGGGGTATTTGACGGAGAGGAGGACGAGCACGATCACGCCGAGCGCAACGGCGAGTGACGGATAGTGCCAGGCGAGGGCACCGAGCAGGAAGGCCACCAGGGCGGCGAACGCGGTGGTGGTCCCGACGTCCGGTCGCGGCGGGATATGGGTGCGTACCCAGTACCACCCCACGACGAGGGCCGCGATCCCCACGAAAGCCGCCGTGACCACGGCGGTGCCGAGGTGCGCTGCGATGGCGCCGGCGAGGGCAATGAGCGGAAAGGTACGTGCGCCGGGCAACTCCCAAGACCCCGGGTCCGCACCGTCAGGTGGGGTCCGGGCCGCGTGTTCCCGCTCGATTCCCAGCCCGAGCCCGATCAGCAGGGCGGCGGCGTAGCCGTAGGCGTGGAACTCAGCGACGTCCACGGTCGCCGAACTCCGTGGCGCGATCATGAACCGAACCGGTGTCCCGGTGCACTTTGCTGATCATGACCGGACATCGGGCCCGGTGAAGCATGTCCTGGCTCGTCGACCCGAGAATCGCACGGCCGAGCGCGCCGTGCCCATGGCTTCCGACGACGAGAAGTTGCGCGTCCTCACACCAGCGGAGCAATACCTCACCTGCACCACCGGACTCGACAATCTCTCGCACGACCACGTCGGGATATCGCTCGACCCAACCGGCGAGACTTTCCGCCAGAACTGCCCCGACCCCGACCGCGGCGTTCTCGGTATCGTGTGGAAAATCCGACCTCCACGAATGCACCGCGATCAGCGGCGCGTCGAATCGCCCGGCGAATTGGAAGGCGTCGGCCACGGCGGCGACACTGCACCGGCTGCCGTCCACACCGACGACGACCGCGCGTCGGTCGGGAATCGCGTGCTCTTCGGCTCCCCGCCACACCACGAGCGGGCACGGTGAGTGATGGGCGAGTCGCAGCGCCGTAGCGTTCAGATACCCCTCCACCGGGCCTCGTGCCGTCGACCCGATCACCACCATCGACGCTGAGTCCGCCAACGGCAACAGGATGTCGGCCGCCGTCGACCCGGTAGGCAGGGAACACTCCACGGCGAGGGCACGCCGGTCGGCCCTGATGCCGCGCAACGCACCGGCCAGGAACGTTTCCGCTGCGATGCGGTCCTCGTCTTCCGACGGCAGGGGCCTGGGCTCTGTGTAGAAGACGGGGGGTGGGGTCAGCACGTGAACCAGGTGCAACGTTGTTCCCTGCTTCTCCGCGACCGCGGCGGCCCAGCGCGCCGCAGCTCTCGCTGCCGTCGAGCCGTCGACTCCGACGACAACCGGCTCGAGAGAAGGTGTCCTCGCGTCGGTCACGGTTATCTCACCACATCGCGCTGGGCGAACCCCACGAGCGCGACTCCGAGCAACACTGCAATTGTGAGCAAGGAGACGGATGCTGCCGCGAACGAGAACCCATGGCGCAACGGATCATGGCCGGCGTACTGATAGAACGGTGAATATCGTTGCCACGGCGCCAACCACGACACTACAGGCCCGAGGCCGTTCAGCACATATGCCAGTATCGCGGTCACGGCAGGAACCGAACGACTCAGTGCGGGGCGGCCGGTGACGGCGCCGATCGCGAATGCGAGTGCGCCGAAGACCAGCGCCAGAAGCGCCAGGTGCGTCATTGCCGCCGCGACGTTTCCCACCGGCAGATCCATGTCGGCGAGTATCCCCTCCCCGAGCAGGGCGAGTCCAATGACCGCCGACAGCGTCATGGTGCCCACGGCGAGGGCACCGAATTTCTCCGTCAGGATTCGCCCGCGGCTCAGGGGCGTGACGAGCAACTGATCGAGCGTTCCCCGCTCCTCCTCTCCGGCGACCGCCGCCGCGCCCGTTCCGACGGCATAGATCAGAAGCAGCAATGGACCCATGAACGACAGCAGTTCGATCTCGATGTATCCGACCGGGGTAGACATGTCGGCCCCGGACATCGCGAACAGGGCACGAAACGCCTCGGGCATTTCGTCGAGGAACTGATTCATCGACGGCTGGTCGCGAACACTGGGCCAGATCGCCACGTACATCGCCACCAACAGCGCGAGCCCGACGACCCATGCAGGGAACGCGCGGCGCTGATCGTACAACGTCTTGGTGAGCACGCTACGCAGCATTTCGGTCTCGACTCTCGTAGAACGCCATGAATGTCTCCTCGAGGTCGGCCTCGGCGCACTCGAAGTCGACGATGCGGAATTGCGAGATCCGACGAATCAGGGCGTCCAACGCTGACTGCGGTGCACTGCACGTGAGCGACGTGCCCGCGACGGTGAGGTCGCGGAGGCCGGCCACTTCGCGGAAGTCCGATTCCCGGATCGGCGTCGCACATTCGGCGGTGACATGGTGCAGCGACTTCTGGCGTAGTTCGTGAAGACTCTCGACGGCGATGAGGCGACCCTCCCGCAGTACACCGACGCGGTCGGCTACTTGCTGAACTTCGCTGAGTACGTGAGACGACAGCAACACCGTTCCGCCGGATGCGGTGTGCTCGCGAACGATCGCATGGAACTCGTGTTGCACGAGCGGATCGAGGCCGCCGGTAGGTTCGTCGAGAATGAGCAACTGCGGGCCGGACATGAGCGCGAGGACCAACGCGAGCTTCTGGCGGTTTCCTTTCGACATCGTCCGGACGGTTCGGTCGAGGTCGAGATCGAGCCGATCGGCGAAAACTGTCGCCGCTTTGTCGCCCGGCTTGCCACGCAGGTGTCCGAAGTACGTGATGTGCTGGCGGCCGGTCATGCGGTCGTACAGTGCCAATTCACCGGGGACATAGCCGATCAGACGATGAACCGCCGGCGCCGCCGACCATGCGTCGAGACCGAACAACTGGGCCGATCCCGCAGTCGGACGCAGCAAGCCGACGAGCAGACGCAGCGTGGTCGACTTTCCGGCGCCATTGGGGCCGAGATAACCGAAGACCTCACCCTCGACAATATTCAGGTCCACCGCGTCCAGGGCGAGCACGGAGCCGAACCGCTTGGTGAGGCCGACCGTGCGAATGGCGATGTCGCTGGACATCTTCTCAGGCTTACAGCGGGCAGTTGCCGTCAGTAGGGTCTTCCGGCCCGAATCGTCGGCAGGTGTCCGGCAGTGACCATCGGCCCTAACCTCAGGCCACCCAGAAGGCGAACACTGAGGTGAACGCACCGACTGTCCGACCCGGGTCTGGGCGGAGTGCGATTCACCGAGGAGGCGATCGTGGACACCACCATTCCCGACGAGAACGTCGTCCGCATTGCCGTGGACCTCGCCTGCCGGGCACCGTCGGTACACAACAGTCAGCCGTGGCAGTGGACGTACGCCGACGGGCAGCTCGACCTCTACACCGAACGCGGCCGGCTCTTGGCTTCCACGGACCCGTCGGGCCGGCAATTGGTCGTCAGTTGTGGTGCGGCGCTGAATCATCTCCAGACGGCATTGACCGGGCTCAAATGGTCGGTGGACATCCGGCGCGTCCCGGAGGGTCCACACTCGGGGCATCTGGCGACGATTCGGTTCCGCCACGACGCCCGGCCTCAGTCGCACGACTTCGATCTGCTTGCAGCGATCCGGCACCGATATTCCGACCGCAGGCCCTTCGGCCCGGTCAGCGTGAAAACCCCGCTGCCCGCGACATTGACCGATATGGCGCGGGGCATGGACGTCCACCTGACGGTGCTGGGACAGGACGCTCGTCCGACACTCGCGAAGGCGACGGAGCTGACCGCGGCCGCACGGAAATACGACTCCGCCTACCAGGCCGAACTCCACTGGTGGGCTGGTCATTCCATTCCTCAGGGTGGAATACCGTCGGATTCCCTCGCAACCGCGGAGAACCGTGACCGCGTCGACATCGGACGCCGCTTCCCGGCAGGCCGCGACAACGACACGGGAACGGCGATCGACCGCTCGACCGTTCTCGTGTTGAGCACCGAGACCGACGGCCGCGGTGCGTGGCTCCGGGCCGGTGAGGCCCTGTCCGCGGTGCTGCTGGAGGCTACCGTCGGCGGTCTCGCGACGTGTCCCTTGACGCACACGACCGAACTCCGTCAGAGCCGGGAGATGATCCGCGGACTACTCCCCGACCGCGGCTTCCCGCAGGCCCTGATTCGGGTAGGCACGACTGAGAAGAAGTCTCCGCCACGGCAGACTCCGCGACGCCCCGTCGAGTCGGTGTTCTCGATCGGCCGCCGCCACTCCGCTCGTTGACGATTCCGGCGACACCTGCGCACGGTCAGGACATTCGGTCGGAGGGCTCACCGATCACCGACAGCACCGCCGACACCGCCGTGTCGACAGCTCGGCCCACCGCAGGGGAAAGCCCGCGGCCACCGCCCAGATCAGCGACCTCCACCGCCAGGACGATCATTCTGTGGGGCAGCCGATCGAGCACGGCGCCGAGGCGGATTGTCTGGTCGAGCGCGATTCCGTGTGTGCTGAACGTCCCCGCCCGAACGTCGCCGAGTTCGTCCGGAGTGAGCCGATAGACGGTGCCGGGTCGAGGCGGGTCGCATACGACGGCGTCCACGATGACGGCCAGCTGCGCACCGGTCCACGCTTCGAGCAGAGTGGCCGGGTCCCCATCGGATACCGACACGTACACGTCCGGGGCGACGTGGTCCGCGACCTGCCGCGCAACCGCCGGGCCGATCCCGTCGTCGCGGCGGAGATCGTTTCCCAGCCCGATCACCACGACGGTCATCGGCGGTCGACCGTGAGGGTCAGAAAGTGGGTGGCGCAGGAGATGCACGGATCGTAGTTGCGGATGGTTCGTTCGCACAGCGTTGTCAGATCGTCATCGGCCAGCATGAGATTCCCGTCCACCGCGCGCCTTAGATCGTGTTCGATGGCAGCCTGATTCTGCGAGGTCGGAGGAATGATGGTGGCGGCGCGGATCAATCCGGTGGGATCGAACTCGTATCGGTGATACAGCAGTCCACGGGGTGCCTCGCTGACCCCGTGCCCGACCGTGCGTATCGGTGGCCCGGCGGTGAACGGCTCCGCAGGCCGCTCGTAGCGGTCGATGATCCGCAAGGCTTCCTCGACGGCATAGACGACCTCGACGGCGCGGACGACGATGCTACGGTACGGGTTCCGGCACTGCGCGCCCAGCCCGGCGTCGGCGGCGGTCTGCGCCGACACTCCGGTAAGCTGCGACGAATTGAGTGAGTATCGAGCCAGTGGTCCGGTGAGGTAGCGGCGGCCGTCGAGCTCGGCATGGAGTGCGGTCGAGTGCGGCACCTGACGCTCGACCACGTGTTTCGGGAATTCGTCAGCGGTGCAACGTAATCCGGTCGACGACCAGATCTCGCCGTCGTCGATCGCGTAGCGGGAGTCGTCGTGAAGTGCGAGGAGGTCGTGGTCGAGTTCGACGTCGGGGAAGTCGAAGGACGACACCCATCGGACGGTGGCCACGGCGTGATCGAGTGCCGTGCGCAGTTGGTCGGACAGGGGAATCAGTTCGGCTGTGGTCGGCATCCGGTGGAACCCACCGATTCGGACGTTGACCGGGTGGATCGGTCTGCCACCGATCACATCGAGGATCGCGTTTCCGGCCTTCTTCAAGGACAGGCCCCGCTCGACGGCCTCCCGATCGCGCCGGGCGAGGGCAATCGAATCCGGGAGCCCCAGAAAGTCGGGTGCGTGCAGGAAGTAGATGTGCAGCACGTGACTGGCAATCCACTCGCCGCAGTACAGAAGTCGCCGCAGATCCCTCACCGCGTCGTCGAGTTCGAGTTCGCATGCCTGCTCGATGGCATTGCATGCGCTCACCTGGTAGGCGACCGGGCAGATACCGCAGATACGCGAGGTGATGTCCGGGGGTTCGAGAAAGTGGCGGCCGCGGAGGAAAGATTCGAAGAAGCGGGGCGGCTCGTAGATGTTGAGTTCGACGCGTTCGGCCCTCCCCTCGCGCACGGTTACGTCGACCCGGCCCTCACCCTCGACCCTGGCGAGGGCGCGCACGGTCAGTTCTCTATTCCGGGGTGCCACGGTCGTGCCCTTCCGATCCGTACGCCGCCACGTTGAACGTGGCGAAGATGCGGCCGATGGCGTCCTCGTTCATCCCGCACGTGCGCAGCCAACCGCTCATCGCGGCGAGATTCGGGTCGGTGGTGGGACCGAAGCAGCCGTAGCACCCGCGGGAGACCGACGGGCACAGCGCCCCGCACCCGGAGTGGGTCACCGGGCCGAGGCACGGTGTGCCGTCGGCGACCATCACACACGTCAGTCCGCGCCGCTTGCACTCGGTGCACACGCTGGTGTCGGGGATGTTCGGTCGCCGGCCCGCCAGGTACGCGGTGATGACCTCGAGGAGCTGACGCCGGTCGATCGGGCAACCGCGCAGCTCGAAGTCGACGGGGACGTGCGCCGAGATCGCGGTCGAGGTGGCGAGGGTGTCGATGTACTCGGGCCTCGCGTAGACCACCGACAGGAAGTCGTCGATGTCGGCGAAGTTGCGTAACGCTTGGATGCCGCCGGCCGTCGCGCAGGCCCCGATCGTGACGAGAAACCGGGACTGCGCCCGCACCGCGCGGATGCGGTCCCGGTCGGCGGCCGTGGTGATCGACCCCTCGACCAGCGACAGATCGTACGGGCCCGCGGTGATCGTGTTCGACAACTCCAGGAAGTGGGAGATCTCCACGGCCTCGGACAGCGCGAGTAACTCGTCTTCGCAGTCGAGCAACGTCAGTTGACAGCCGTCGCAGGAGGCGAACTTCCAGACGGCGAGTTTCGGCTTGGTGTTCGGTGGTGCGCTCATCACAGCTCCGGTACCCGTAGGAGTGGTTCGGCGGTGGCGTAGTCGACGACGGGACCGTCCCGGCACAGCAGCAGTTCGCCGAGCTGGCAGTGTCCGCAGGCCCCGACGCCGCATTGCATGTTCCGTTCCACGGACACTTGAATGTCGCGCGGACTCACCCGGTGGTCCGTCAACGCCCGGGCGCAGAACCGCATCATCGGCTCCGGCCCGCACAACAGTGCGGTGGTGTGTTCGGGGTCGACATCCACCCGGTGGAGGGATTCGGTGACGAATCCGACGCCTCCCGTCCATCCCGCGATCGGCTGGTCGATCGTCAACTCCACGGTGAGGTCGGTGCGGGCCTGCCATGCCGCGAGTTCGCTGCGGTAGAGGATGTCGGCGGGGCTGCGCGCGCCGACGACGAGAGTGAGTCGGCGGAACTTCTCCCGGGCGGCCAGTGCGGCGAGGACCACGGGGCGCAGAGGCGCCAACCCCACTCCCCCGGCGACGATCACGAGGTCGCGGTCCGAGCCGGCCGGCAGGTTCCAGCCCTGCCCGAAGGGGCCCCGCACGCCGATGATCGTGCCGGGCGGGGCGTCGTGGAGTGCCCGGCTCACGGCCCCGACGTCGCGGATCGTGTGGACGAGGGTTCCATCGGTTCGGGAGGGGTCTCCGGACACCGAGATGGCGACCTCGCCGACCCCGTGGGCGTACAGCATCATGAACTGGCCGGGGGTGAACCGCGGGAGCGGCATCGGAGGTTCAGAGGCCGGGACCAGGGTCATGGTGACCGAGTCGCGTGTCTCCACCGAGCGGGACACGACTCGGTATCCGGTCGGCAGCAAGCGGTCGGCGGGCACGACAGTCACCGTTCCCCTCGGTTCGCGTAGAGATCGAGCAGGCGGGCGCGGGTGGACTGCAGTCGGGCGATCAGCACCCCGGACAACGCGCGGGTGACGGCGTATCCGAAGTCGGGTTGGGAGAGCGCCATCTGCTCGAGCGCGGCGACGTCCACTTCCGCGGCGTCGGTGGTCGTGGTGGCCTGTGCATCGAACTGCCACAGCTGCCGGGTGCCGAGCCAGGACCAGCCGAGAACGTCACCGCCGTGCAGGGTTTCGAGTGCGACGGTGCCGCGGCCGGGTACCAGCGTGGTCAGGACGACACTTCCGGTGCCGAGCAGCCAGCACCGGGTCGCCGGCTCGTTCTCGCGGAAGACGAATTCCCCCGCGGCGAATCGAACCGGTGTGCTGAGCGCTGCGAGCCGGAGCCGGTGCCCGTGGCCGAGGTGGCCGAGGGCAGGGGGCAGCGGCGCTTCGTCGGCGTTCACCGTTGCTCCCGGTCGTCCTCCGGCCGATACGCGGGCATGAGCTGGACGAGCCGTGCGGCCTCTTCGGTGATGTCGATACCGACTGGGCACCAGTCGATGCACCGTCCGCATCCCACGCACCCGGAGCTGCCGAACTGGTCGAACCACGTGCCGAGTTTGTGGGACATCCACTGCCGGTACCGGCTCTCCCCTGACGTCCGGACGTTCCCGCCGTGAACGTGGCTGAAATCGGGTTCGAAACACGACGACCAGTGCTGCCAGCGCTCGGCGTGCTCGCCGGTCAGATCGGTGACGTCCTCACTGGTGGTGCAGAAGCAGGTGGGGCACACCATGGTGCAGTTTCCACAGGTCAGGCACCGGCTGGCGACGTCCTCCCAGACGTCGGCTCCGCGCGCGTCGCGGAGGAGGGCATGAAGATCCACCTCGGGCATTGCCCGTCCCATCCGGCCGGCTGCGGTGCTCACGGCGTTCCGGGCCTCGTCGACCTCTGCGGTCGCGGCGGTGCGGTGGGCGACCTCGGCGAGGACGGCGGCACCGGATTCGGTGCCGGCCTCGACGACGAAGCGGTGACCGTTGTCGTCGATGCGCTCGGTCAGTGCCAGGTCGTATCCGGGCCCGGCCGCCGGTCCGGTCCCCATCGAGGCGCAGAAACACACACCTCCGGGTTCGGTGCAGTGGGCGGCCACGATGAACAGTTGCCGGAACCTGCGGGCGGTGGTGCTGTCGGAATCGGGGTCCGGGCACAGCACCCGCCGCAGGACCGCGATCGCCGCGAGATCACAGCCTCGGACCCCCACGAATGCGTAGGGCCGCTCGTCGGATGCCGGTGCGATGAAGGCACCGTCCCGGTCGACGGACCACTGCTGCTGCCGTGGCGGATGGAGGAAGCGTTTCCACGACTGTGGGCCGGCCGAATGGCCGAAGACCGCGGCGTCGTCCCGCCGACGCAGCCGATACGTCCCGGGTCCGGTCGTCACACCCCAGCCGGACGGCAGCTGCGCGCCGGATTCGAGTTCGGCGAGAACGATGGCCGAGTCCTCGACGGTGGGACCGACGACGCAATAGCCGCGGGCGCGGAGTGTCTCGATCAGTTGGTCGAGGCCGCGGCGATCCAGAACACTCGAATCGGGGTGCACGGTCGGTTGCCCATCCATGCGCTCACTCCTTTGCCGACCCGGCGGGTGTGGGCCCTTCGTCCATTGAGCCAGGCGCATCACCCCGGAACCAGGGCCGTTCGGCCTTTCCTCGGTTCGTGTCGAAGCCCACCCCGGCGGGCCCGGTTATTCGGTGAGGTGAACGCTGCTGTGAGTGGCCGCTTCCACATCGGCGGCGGTGAGCTCGATCAATTGGTGGGCAAGGTCGGCCAACGCACGTGCCGTGGCCAGTTCGTCCCCGATCTCGGGGATCTCGGTGTCCGCGGGATTCCGGCGTGCGAGCCCGACCCCGACGAGGGTGTGGGTATCGCGGGTTCGGAGCCGGGCCTGTGCCCGGGTCTTGGATCCGCCCTCGTCGGCGTCGTGTTCGTCGATGACGATCTCCACGGACCACTTCTTCTCGTTCATGTTCATCGGCCTCCGTTCGGTGTGGACGCGGTGTCGCGCCCTCGATGTGGTTCTCGGGTATGGGGTGTGCCGCGATCACGAGGCCACGACCACCCTCGTATCGGTTGTCTTCGCGCACAACCCGAGGACGGCGCGAAACCCGTCGGCTATCGAATCGGTCAAGGCGGCGAGATCCGGGACGGCATCGGCGTCGGCGTTGATCCCGACACAGCATCGTGAGGTGTAGGACATCAAGGTGACGTTGAACGCCGATCCGAGTGTGGGGCTGAACGCGTAGTAGTGCAGAATCTCCGACCCGGCGATGAACAGTGGCACCGGCGATCCGACGACGTTCGAGGCGACGAAGTCGACGTGTTTGAGCATGTTTCCGAGTGTCGAGGCCGGAAGCAGGTTCAAGGCGCCGGCGATCGTCGGTGACAGCGGAATCGCGGACTCGTGGCGCCAGGCATCCACCGTGGCGTGCACCCGGCGCATCAACTCGGCGGGGTCGTCGACGTCGGTGGGTAGTGCAAAACGTGCCAGGGTGATGCGGTTGCCTCCCATCGGGTCCGTCTCGGCACGCAGGCTGATCGGCAGCGTCATTCGCAGTTCACTGATCTCGGCGCCGTGCAGTCGGTGGTACTTCGCCATTCCCAGCAGGACAGCAGCGAGAAACGCGTCGTTGAGGGTACAGGCACCCGCCGCGGCCGCCTGAGCGAGGGCGTCCACCGGCACGTCGAGCACCGCGCAGTGACGCCGCGTGCTGCGTTTCGTCATCACCGGGGACAGTGTGGAGACCACGGGACGCGTGAGGCGCAGTGTGGAGCCGGCCAGGGCGACTGCGTCGCGCCAGGCGGCCCTCGGAGTCCGGAACAGTCGAACACCGTTGCGGCCGAGCGTGTTCGATGCCCGACGGGCCACGTCCGTGGCCGTGTCCCGGTACCAGGAGAGGCGGCCCGGCGGGTCAGGCGATTCACCGTCCGGCGTGGCGGTCCGTTGCTCGGTCCGGTCCGGCCGTGCCCCCCCGTCGCGGGTGAAATCCACGATCTCGCGGGCAATCTGCATTCCACTGACACCGTCGGTGAGAGAGTGATGCACCTTCATCACGAGGGCGGACTTGCCGTCGTGTAATCCGTCGAGAACGGTGAACTCCCAGAGCGGACGGCGCTTGTCGAACGCGGTCATCTCGGCGGTCCGGGCGAAGTCGAGAACCCCGTCCCATGTTCGGGGTTCGGGAAGGGTGTAGCGGCGCAGGTGCCAGCTGAGATCGAAATCCGGATCGTCTGCCCACCTCGGCGGCGCCAAGCCCATCGGGGCCTCGATCGCCGCCCGCCGGAAGAGGGGTACCAGGTCGACCGCCCTCCGCATCATGTCGACGAATCGGCTCTGATCCGGACTGCGGTCGAGTAGCGCGACCGCCACGATGGTCGAGCGGAGGATCGGATCCTCCTCCATCCGCCACGACATGAAGTCGGTCTGGGTCATGTATCGCTGATGCGTCGTGCTCACGTCGGTCAACTCGCTCGTGCTCGGGTGTGCGGTCGGTCTGGGTCGATGGGCTCGGGGTGGCCGCCGGGGACTCGATCCCTGTGGTTCCCGGCGGGCGACGGAGTCACATCGGCATCATGTGCATGGGTGGGAGAACACCCATGCTGTGCAGCCACATCATGAACATGTGGAACATCGGCATCGCATCCATCACGGTCACCTCCTTCGACGTGCGCTCATGTCAGGGTGTCGTCCCGGCGCGCAGAATGGAGAGGCGACTCCGGTATTCCTGCTCGTCGATCTCACCGCGTGCGAACCGCTCGGCAAGGACCGCCTCGGCACTGCGAAGCGGCGGTGCCCCACCGGGCGGTGCCGGGAACGGGTGACTCACATAACGGATCAGCAGGATGATCCCCACGATCAGTAGGCCCCAGAACAGCGCCATCCCGGTGAACATCAGTGCATACCCCCAACCGCCGAAATCGTTGTCGTACATCACGGGGCGGCCTCCTACGGTCTGTTCGGCGGTGTGTGTCCAGGTCGGTCCGCCGTACTACCAGTGTCCAACCGTGCGAGGGGTCGTTCACAGGGTATTTCGGCCGTTTCCGGTGGTTTTCGCCCCGGCGGAATCAGGGCGCCGTATCCGGCGTTGTATACAAGCATTGGTGGTGGCATCGGGCGACCGCCGAAGGATAGAAGACGTGCACACCATGACGAACCCTCGCGAACTCGCCGCAGGAAATCCGCCGGCCCGCAAGCGTACGGTGGCGCGTCCGGACCTGCCCACGCCCAGCATGATGCTCGTCGATCCCCGGTTCGGTGAGCTGGCCGGTCAGTTCTTCCGACTGTTCGGGCAGCCCACCGACGGGGGTGGCGCTCTCGCGCTCTACCTGCACGGTGAGCCGGTGGTCGACATCTGGTCGGGATGGGCGGCGCGCGACACGCGCTGGCGATCCGACACCGTGTCGGTGTCCTTTTCCACCGGCAAGGGTGTGGCGAGCACGGTGCTCCACCGGCTGGTGGACCGCGGGCTGATCGACTACGACGCACCCGTTGCCACGTATTGGCCGGAGTTCGCGAGTGCAGGCAAGGAGTTGGTGACGGTACGGGAGCTGCTGACCCACCGGGCCGGGCTGCACCGTGTGCGCGGACTGGTACCGGGGCCGTCGGCCCTGTTCGACCACGACAGCGTCGTCGGCGCTCTCGCATCCGCGGCACCGGATCGCCGCCGCGCCGTCATGCCGGGCTATCACGCCGTCACGTTCGGATCACTGGTCGCGGAACTCACCACTCGGGCGACCGGCTCGTCGTTCACCGACCTGGTCCGCACCGAGATCGCCGAACCCCTCGGAATCCGCGAGTTCTGGTTCCAGGTTCCCGCGGAGGAACGCCACCGCATCGCGAAGTCCTTCCCTCGCATCACTCCGTTCGGGGTGCCCTGGGAGACGGCGTCCTTTGCTCTGTCGTGCTTGCCTGTGCTTCGGAACATCGCACACGCAGGCATGCCGGAGGGGTTCGACGAACTGGTCCGCAATCCTGCCATTCACGACTACGTGATGCCCGGCTGGAACGGTGTCTTCAGTGCCCGCGCCCTCGCCCGCATGTATGCGGCGATCGCGAACAAGGGCATGGTGGGCGGCAGGAGGTTCCTGACCGAGGAAACTCTCGCGCAGATCGGTGAGGTGCAGACGACGGCACGCGACTATGTGCTCGGTATCCGGATGAACTGGCGCCTGGGCTATCACGCGGCGTTCGTCGCCAGCCGCAATCAGTATCCACACGCATTCGGCCACTACGGACTCGGTGGTTCCGGTGCGTTCGCGGACCCGGAGACGGGGCTGTCGGTGGCGTTCGTGACGAACAGGATGGGCGGTGCACTGACCCCGCTCGCCGACCTGCGGCTGGCGAAACTGGGCGCGCAGGCAGAATCGATCGCTCGGCGACTGTAAGCGTGGTGCCGCAGCCGTGGGTCTAGCTCGCCCGGCGGCAGATCGTGATCGGGCAGGCGACGTGATGAAGCAAATTCTGACTGGTCGATCCCAGAAACGCGCCGGCCAGACGGTTGTGGCCGTGGCTGCCGACGACGACCAGCTGCGCGTCGCGGGCATATTCGAGGATCAGCTCGGCCGGATTGGCCTGTTCGACGACGGTGGTCAGTTGCAGATCCGGACACTTCTCGCGCCAGCCGGCGAGATTTTCCGCCATCAGAACGGATTGTTCTTCTTCGACGACGGCCCAGTTCACCATCGGCAGGGCGGCAGGGCGCTCCGAGAGGTCGCCGGCGCCCCAGCCGTGCACCGCGAGGAGCGGTACCTCGAAGAACGTGGCGAATTCGACGGCCGTGGTGATGGCGAGTGAGCTCAGTTCGCTGCCGTCGACTCCGACGACGACAGGACGGTGGTCGGGCACCGGGGACGGTGCCTCCGATCGGAACACGGTAACCGGACAGTGCGCACGGTTGACCACCTGCATGACGGTGGAGCCGGTGACGAGCGTTTCCAGCGCCCCCGCACCGGTGGAACCCACCACCACCATCTCGGCGTGCGCGCTCAATCCTGCGAGTGCCGGTCCCGCAGGGCCGGGATGGGTGCTGCACGAGACCGTGACGTCGGGGAACGCGCTCTTCACGTGCCGTTCGGCCCGATCCAGGATCTCGTGGGCAGACTTCTCGACTTCCTGGGCGAACTCGTTCTGGAAGAGAAGCGCGGCTTCGCTGTAGTGGTATCCCGGACTCGGCAGGACGTGAGCCACTCGCAGTGGCACGGACTTCCGCTGAGCGACCGCCGCTGCCCACACAGCGGCTCTCATCGCTCGTTCCGAACCGTCGACACCGACGACGATGGACTTTCGTTGCGCGAGAACGCTCATATTCTCAACTCCTCCGGTCACCGTCACGGTCCCAGACGCGGCAACGGCGCCGGTAGAGGCATAGGTCATCTGCCTGCAACGCGGCGGTGCCCGACGCCTGCGCACGCGGCAGGGGCGTGCAACGTCCCGGAAAGTGACGGTAGACCCTACTCGGTGGGCGACATCGTTGGTTGAATCCGAAGTGACACGACACCTCGGAGTTCGCCATGAATCCCCCACCTCACCATCGTCGACAGGGAAGTCGGTCGACGACGAGACAAACACAGCCATCCGCGCCCGATACCGATGACGATCGGATCGAATGGCCCGATCCGAGTCCGTTGGCCGACTGGTGGGCACGCGTGATGTTCGGTGCACACCAGTCGACTTGACACCATCGGCCGGAACATCCTCGTGCACAGAGCGCCGGGACCGAGCGGTACCACCCATAGAAGGAGTCGACATGCGAACACTTGTGGTCTACGAATCGATGTTCGGAAATACCCGGCACGTGGCAGAGGCGATCTCCCGCGGTCTCGAGTCCGCGGGCGCTGTGACGGCGATCCCGGTCGCCCGAGCCGGCGACGAAGACTTGTCCGGTTACGATCTCGTGATCGTCGGCGGTCCGACGCACGTCCACGGGATGAGTCGCGAGTCGACCCGCCACGGGGCCGCCGTGACCGCCCACAAACCGGACAGCACCGTGGCCTTGGAACCCGACGCGGAAAGCGAAGGCCTCCGCGAGTGGCTCGACGGGCTCCCCCCGAGCCACGGGAAGGCGGTGGCCTTCGACACTCGGTCAGGCGGCCCTGCGCTCCTGACCGGCCGAGCATCGAAAGGTATCTGCCGAAAGCTGCGCCTGCGCGGGTTCGATCTCGTCGCCGAGTCCGAGAGTTTCCTCGTCGACAAGGAATCGCGGCTCGAGGAAGGCGAGGAGACACGCGCCGAGCAGTGGGGTCGGACACTCGCCCAACAGGTCAGTTCCACTCCCGCCTAGCACATCCCGCGCCGACCGGGCTCGTTATCGGCCCGTGACTGCGACCGCGTTCGCCACCCGGGAGCTGAGCCCATGGCACAGACTGCGATCGATCTGCGTCGGCACGATGCGGTCATCCTCGACCTCGACGTCGTGACGACCGAGTCCGCCGGGGCCGACACCACGATGGCACTCGTCGGTCGATTGCAGAGTCTCGGGGTGGCGACAGCGATCTTCTCGTCCGATCGCGACGTTCAGCCGATGCTCGACTCCGCTGGGATCGCCGAGGTGTTTCCCGTTCGGGTCGCTGGCGCGTCGCCGGCCGACGCCGCCGATCGGCTGGGGGCGCGTCCGGGCAGCGCGGTGGTCGTCACGACCTCAGAAGCAACGGCAGCCGCGGCCAGCCGTGGCGGCTTCGCTCTCGTCATCGGGGTCGCTCCCGACCGTCGCGCCGACAGGCTGAGTCGATGTGGAGCAGACGTCGTCGTCGCCGACACCTCCGAGATCCAGGTCCGCGCAGGCGATCTCCGGTTGTCCGAGATTCCGGACGCGCTGACGTCTCGGCACGAACTCACCGCCTTCCTCCGTGTCCGCCGGCCCGCTGTGTTTCTCGACTTCGACGGCACCCTCTCGGATATCGTGTCCGATCCGTCGGCGGCCGTTCCGGTCGACGGTGTGGCCGCCGAGTTGGCCCGGTTGACACGCGAATGCCCGGTGGCCGTGATCAGCGGACGCGACCTCGCGGATGTGCAGGCACGGGTCGGCATGGCGGAGATCTGGTACGCGGGCAGCCACGGCTTCGAGTTGGCGGGGCCGCAGGGGCAGTACTACGAGAACCCTGACGCTCTCGCCGCGGTACCGGTACTGCATCACGCCACCCGCGCGCTCACCGACCGCCTCCGCGACGTGCCGGGCGTGTTGATCGAGCCCAAGAAGTACACCGTCGCCGTGCACTATCGCAATGTTGCCGCCGACCGGATAGACGAGGTCGTCGCCACGGTCCGTGACGTCGCCACGTCCGGGGAGGTCCGGCTCAGAGTCATCGGTGGGCGCAAAGTAGTCGAACTCCGTCCCGACGTCGATTGGGACAAGGGACGCGCACTGAACTGGGTCCTCGAGCACATCCACGACGCGAGATCCCTGCTTCCGATCTACGTCGGTGACGATCTCACCGACGAGGACGCATTCGACGCCGTGTCGGCGACCGGGGTGGGGATCGTCGTCCGCAGCAGTGAGATCGGGGATCGACGGTCGGCGGCAAGATTCGCCGTGAACGATCCGGCTCAGGTTCGCGAACTGTTGCAGCGGCTGGGGGATCTTCTCGGCCGCGACCCCGAGACCGCGTCCGCGGCCGATGCATGGATGCTGTTCTTCGACGGCTACGAACCCGCGACCGAGAAGCTACGGGAGGCCATCTGCACTCTGGGGAACGGCTACTTCGCCACTCGCGGGTGCGCCCCCGAGGCAACCGCCGGCACCGTCCACTACCCGGGCACGTATCTCGCGGGTGTGTACAACCGCTTGAGCGACGAGCGTGGCGGGATGGCGATCGTGAACGAAAGCATGGTGAATGCACCGAATTGGCTGACGACGACCTTTCGTATCGAGGGCGGGCCGTGGTTCGACGTCGATGCCGTCGACCTGCTCGAGTACCGCCAGTACCTCAATCTGCGTCGCGCCGTGCTCACCCGCCGGTTTCGGTACCGGGACGACGCCGGGCGCACGACGTCGGTCATCCAGCGGAGATTCGTTGCCATGCACTTACCCCACGTCTGTGCGCTGCAGACGACGATCATCGCGGAGAACTGGTCCGGCTCGTTCGAATTGCGTTCGGCTCTGGATGGTTCGGTGCGCAACACCCTCGTCGAGCGGTACCGTGATCTCGCCGCCGAACATCTCGTGCTACTCCGTTCCGGCGCGCTGTCGGCGGACTCCGTCCTGCTGGCGATGCAGACCAATCAATCGGGCATACCGGTGGCCATGGCGGCACGAACCACGCTGTCGCCCCACGACCGACACCGCGCGTCCACGTACCGTCTGCTCGACCGCGACGGCCGCATAGGCCACGACATCACGGTAGACCTCGGCGTGGGTGAGTCCGTGACGTTCGAGAAGATGGTGACAGTGTTCACGGGGCGCGATCACGCGCTGTCCGAGCCGGCCGAGGAAGCAGCACGCTGGGTGCCGTCGATCGGCGGGTTCGAGGAAGTGCTGGACGGTCATGTGCTGGCCTGGGAGCACCTGTGGGACCGTATCGGCATCACTCTCGGTGATTACCAGGACGTCCTGCGCATCGCCAGGCTCCATCAGATGCAACTGCTGCAGACGGTGTCGCCGAACACTGCCGACCTGGACGTCGGTGTGCCGGCCCGAGGATTGCACGGCGAGGCGTATCGGGGTCACGTCTTCTGGGACGAATTGTTTGTTTTCCCGGTCCTGAACCTGCGGGTGCCGACCTTGACCCGGTCGTTGCTGCGCTACCGGTACCGTCGCTTGCCGGAGGCCCGCCGCGCTGCGCGGGCGGCCGGTTATCGCGGCGCGATGTTCCCGTGGCAGTCGGGTAGCGACGGCCGGGAGGAAAGCCAGCAAGTGCATCTCAATCCGCGGTCCGGTCGCTGGCTCCCGGACCCGAGTTGGCGTCAACACCACATCGGCATCGCGATCGCCTATAACGTGTGGCACTACTACCAGGTCACCGGGGATCTGGAGTTTCTCAGTGATTTCGGCGCCGAGATGCTGGTGGAGATAGCCCGATTCTTCGCCGGCCTCGCCTCCTACGAGGGGACCCGCGGTCGCTACACGATCCGCGGAGTGATGGGACCGGACGAGTTTCATTCCGGCTACCCCGAGGCACCGCACGAGGGAGTCGACAACAACGCGTATACCAACGTCATGGCCGTGTGGGTGATCCTCCGGGCGATCGAGGCGCTCGATGCGATTCCGACCCAGAACCGGTCCGATCTCGTCGACTCTCTGAGCTTGGATTCCCACGAGATGGCGCGGTGGGCGGACGTGAGCCGCCGAATGTTCGTTCCTTTCCACGATCGGGTCATCAGTCAGTTCGAGGGGTACGAAGAGTTGGCGGAACTGGACTGGGCCGGCTACCGGGAGCGGTACGTCGACATTCAACGGCTCGACCGCATCCTCGAGGCGGAGGGGGATGACGTCAACCGGTACCGGGCGTCGAAGCAGGCCGACGTTCTGATGCTGTTCTACCTGCTGTCCGCCGACGAACTGCGAGATCTGTTCGAGCGACTCGGATATCAGTTCGAACCGGAGGCAATACCGCGCACCATCGATTACTACATCGCCCGGACCTCACACGGTTCGACGCTGAGCGCGGTGGTGCATTCCTGGGTGCTGGCCCGCGCCAATCGTGACAAGGCCATGGAATTCTTCGAAAAGGTGCTCGCGTCCGACATCACGGACATCCAGGGAGGTACGACTTCCGAGGGGATCCACTTGGCAGCCATGGCGGGAAGCATCGACCTGCTTCAGCGCTGTTTCACCGGACTTGAAACGCGTGGTGATCGACTCGTCTTCAGCCCGGAATGGCCGAACGCGCGGTCAAGTCCAGGGAGGTGGTGTACGACGTCGTCGCGTGACTCCTCGTCGGGTAA
>NZ_JASHKU010000043.1:0-43594 GCF_030056875.1 Rhodococcus sp. IEGM 1351
CTTCGCTGCGCTCGTCATTCATCATCGCGTCCGTAAATAGCAGACACGCTCTAGTCCCTCGGGCCCGGGCCGCCGTCATGCTCGACGTCCCGGGTCCGTCCGACCACTACGCGACGTCGCCGTCGTCGGTGCCTGGCTGAGTGATGCCGGGAAGACTCCACTCGGCGATTGTCCATTCCGTCATGGGCGCCGCCGAATTATCCATCTGGCGTGGCATCGTCGGGTAGAAGTACGGGTCATCCCCCGGTCGAAGGTGGACCTGGAATCCCTCCCCTTGACCCGTGTCCAGCGCCTCGATGGCCTCAACGCCATTCAAGGGAGTGGCTCGGGGTTGGAAGACAACGACCTTCCCTGACTCCCCGAATTTCACCGATCCCATCCGAACCGACACAGCACCGGAACGGTCCACCGCAGAGAACAGAGTGTGCTATGTCATTCCCATGACAACTCCGGGGTGGTACCCGAATCCTGACGGCTCGAACTCCTTCAGGTATTGGGACGGGCAGGCGTGGCAACAGGTTGCGTACCCGACCCAAGCAACGTCCACCCCACCCTCCCAGCCGTCAACACCACCGACGACGACAAAGGGGTGGACACCCGAGCAGAAGCGCACGAACCTCCGCTGGTGGACTGGCCTGACAATCGTGGCGGTCCTCCTCGCGATCGGCGCAGTGGGCAACGCGATCAAAGACTCGAGCTCCGAACCCCAGCGCACTGCATCCTCGGCGGCACCAGAACCCGCACCGACCGAGGCAACCACGCCGGCCCAGGCGACCACGCCGGCCGCGGAGTCCACCTCTGCTGCCGAGCCTGCACCGCTCACCTTCTCCGAGTCGATGGTGCGCGCTCACGGGGTGACAAAGGACGACGAGGGAGGACAGTCGAACGTGCGCTTCGTCGCGGGCACCGAGGATCCGCACCAGGTCGAAGAACTCCAGAGACAGTGCGTGCAGCACTACCTTCACACCACGAAGGCCGCCTACTGCTACGGCTACGCCAACGAGGCGGACTACGCACTGACCACGGTGGAGTGGACGCCGGAGTTCGACGAGAGCATCTACGGCGGCGGCCGGCCCTGCTGGATCGCACACGGTGGTCAACCGCTCGCGGGGCCACCCGGTACCGAGACGACGAAGTCAGCCCACGAATACACAACCCTCGGATGCCCGGGCGGTGCCCGCTTCCCCGACGAGGCACCGCCGGTGCCCGCCCCGCCGGCGGCCACGGTTCCTGCTCACGATCCCTGCGCCCTGCTCGACTCCGACGTCCTGACTGCGGGCGGATTCAGCGACCGGACCGGGCAGGCCCCCGGCTCCCCCGCGACGTCCGCACATGGCGACATCCTCGTCACCTACTCGTGCGGCAACTCCGACGGCAGCGTCGTCGTCGAGGTCGATCTGCACAACAGCCCGCAGGCAGCTCGGGAGGACGCCGACTTCGCCACCAGCGCCGATCAGACGTTTTTGATCGAGGGTGGTACGCGGGTTCCGTTCGACGCCAATCGGGGTGGGGCGAAGATCATCAACACCGAACTCGGTGTCTCGAGGACGAGCTGGTCCAACGGCCCCTATGCAGTCATGCTCGAGGTCATGTCGGACCCGGTAGTTGCCGGACTGACGGCCAATCATCCTCACGAGCGCCTCGACGCCATGATCACCGCGACCGTCGACCACGCCGATGGTCGTCTCACCAACAGCAGTTGGTGAACTGCGAACCAGCGGCTCGGGTGATCACAGGAAGGCCCTGCGATCTGTGTAGCGACACGTCCCCGGACCAGCAATCGCTGCCGGAGCGGCGGTCTACTCCGCCGAGGATCGGATCGGTGCCTGTGATCTCCGCAGCTTCCGTTGTCCGCTGCACGTGAGCCCTGTCCCCCAGGTCACCAGATCATCGGGTGACTCCGTCTGCCCAGACTTCCTCGCGGTCGTGGAAAGGCGATCCATCCGACCGAGGCGCAGTTGTACCCGACGTGAGGACCTCTGCCGCGATCCGTTCGATGGTTGACCAGAGTTCGGGCGGGCTGAGGGCTTCGGCGGACACGGTCTCAGTCCAACCGTCCTCCTCGGCCAAATATGCTGGTAGAGCGAGGTCTACCCGTAGCCATCGCAGGATTCGTTGTTCTACTTCGTAGGCGTCCGCCCCGACGGTGAAGCGTTTCGTGCGATACACACTCCAGCCCTTCTTGGTCCACAGCTCGACCCTGTTGGAGTGAAGGCCGCCGATTCCGATCTTGTGCACGCCACGGAACGTGTCGGTGATCAGGTACACCTCGGCGGGTAGCGCCGGCTTGAAACCGCTGACCGCACAGTGCGGACAAATTGCACCCATCGAATCACTTGGTGGAAGGTCGGATTGACATCCAGTCCGCACACCCGATGCCTGGCGTGCCACTTGGCACTACTGCCGGGATACGGGACCAGAGGTTCAAGTCCGAGCTCTCGCATCAGTTCGGCACATTCGTCGGCATCCCGACGCCGGCCCAGTCCGCGTTTGCGTGCCGCGCAGACCCGACATCCACCATCGTCATTCTTGACAGTGTTGTAGCGGGGACTGACGAGCGAGTCACAGGTCAGACACCGACACCGCCACGGCTTGTTGCTTCCCGGATACGGATCCAAACGCTCGAGGCCGACCGCGTGCATCGCCGCGACGACATCCACCTCGGTGACCGCCCGTCTCGCACAAAACTTGCAGCCCGGGATCCCGTTCTTGACGTCATTCCACCGCTTGGTGGTCTCGCGTCCACATCGCAGACAGAGACAGCGCCACGGAACCTGGACACCGGGATAGCGCTCGAGTGGTTCGAGACCGTGCTGGCGCAGCAGCGACTCGGCCGCCAGTTCGTCGACGATGTGCCCCGAACAGTACTTACATCCAGTTTGGCTTTGCTGGACGTTGTTGTAGCGGGGCGCGATGTCGTTACCGCAGCGCCTGCAACGGCACAGCCACGCGTTCTTACTCCCTGGGTACGGGACCAACGGCTCCAGGCCCGCCGCTCGCATCACCTCGACGGCGGTGACGGGGTCCACGGCCTTCCCCGAGCAGTAGGCACACGGCCCGTTGCCCTTCGTCAGGCTATGGAGACTGGGGGTGATGGTGCGTCCGCAACGCGCACACGTACAGCGCCACGGGCGCCCCGCACCGGGATACGGATCCAGCGGCTCAGCACCCGCCGCACGCATCCGCTCTGTCGCTTCCACATCCGTCAGTCGCCGGGGCACGAACAAACAACCTAGCCGCCCACGGCCGTGCAGGTAGACACCGGGCGCTCGGTCAGAATAGAGAAACATGACATACCGACGCGGACGGGCGACTAGCTGTACTGACCACGGAGGTTGTGAACGGCGCGGCGTGAGAATGTAGGTGATTGGCCCACAACCGTGCCGGCGCGGCGCGTGATCTCTACAAGAACGCCCGATCCGCACCCTCGGGGAGTATCGCAGCACAAGCGCGGATTCGCCACGGTCGCCGCCGTCGGCGCGGATCGTGCCCTGCGCAAGAATTCGACAGCCGCGCAACACTACTGTTGGTGCGTGCGGGGAGTCGATCGTGCGCTCACATCACCTAAGCGCACCCATTCGCCGTTGCACGGCGTGGAACGATGCACGGCCGGGGCTTCGGATCTGCCACCAAACACGATGTGACGTCGACGTCGGCTAGCACACAGCCAGTACCATCACCCCATCGGGGACGAGGGAGTCGCAGTGGGATTTTGGTGGGCAAGCCAGGGGAAGAACTACCCCATTGCGATCCGTCAGGGCTCGCTATGGACGTGCCGGCGCATCGACGGGACGCTCCCCACCGATCGTGCGCTGCTCAAGCAGGTAAGCCGCGGGGACATCGTCTTTCACCACTACGACCGCTACATGCGTGCAGTGAGTGTCGTCACCGCGCCCTGGCGCGACGCGAACAGGCCGACGGGTTACCCCACTGTCTACGAGGACCTCAACGACGGGTGGCTGGTCACCGTCGACCCGATAGTAACCGGGCTCGCCATCCACTTTGAACGAGTCGCCGAACTGCTCCCTCACGGCTCCCCAGGGCCGCTCGACAAGAACGGCCGCCCGCTTCAGAAATACCTCTCAAGGCTCGCTCCCGATTGCGGATTGCGGCTTCTCGCCGAAGTCGGGCTCATCGACAACCCCCGCGAGGACACCGCCCAGCCAACACCGGCGTGGACGATCCGTGGCGCCACCGACGTCCAAGGGTCGGTGGCTCGGCGTCTCGAACAAACTGCACTCCGTGCCTACCTCCTCGAAGGCAACCCCGACGGCTGCTGCGGGCTGTGTGGCCGTACCCTGCCGGCGACACTGCTCGTAGCCGGCCACATCAAACCCCGCGCGCAATGCACCGACACCGAACGGTGGGACTTTCCGTCAGTCGCGATGCTCGTCTGCACACTCGGTTGCGACACCCTCTTCGAGCAGGGATACCTCACCGTCGATCGGACCGGCACCATCATCGGCGGCAGGACCCCGTCACACCCAGCGCTAGTCGATGTCGTCAACACTTTCGTGGGCCGACCCTGCGCGGCCTATACCGACGCCCGGGCCGACGCGTTCCGTTCACACCACGACACAACCCTCACCATCCGCAATGCTCGGGCAAGCTCCGGCCCCGGTGGAGTGATGCCCTCAACTGCTCCCGATTTCGGTCACCGCTGGACAGACTTCGGGCGCGAGTCCCAAACCTAAGTGCCGACCAACGCTGCATTCACTCGCACGGAAACGACACGCCTAGGAGGGTGCCGTTAGCGTGTGGATTGATCGGCCTGCCGGGGCCGTGTCCAGCACGAGTGCGCCCCACACGTGACCGCGGCGAATGACGAAGTCGCCGATGCCCAAGATGCTGACCTCGCCGACCTTCGGATCCGCCGCCGAAGGACCCGAACGGCGGTGGGGTCACCCACAGGCCTTCCCTCGATCGCCTTCAGTACGCCATGGAGGGTCCCGCCGAGACGGCCACTGAATCACGGCCGCTGACCCAGACTGTCGGACGTACCGCCCATACTTTCTCTATGCCCGGACCTGACCCACGTTCCTTTCTACGGGATACCTATTCGAAGGTCTTCGGTGAAGCCGTTGAGGTCGTCGGGCGACCCGACGTCGGTCTGGTCACCCTGGGCACCCACAGCAACCTGGCGGTCCTGTGGCGCTGCGCAACCTGTGGCCATCAATGGGAGGCGCCGCCGGCTGCGCGAGCGGCCGGCCGCGGCTGCCCTGAGTGCGCGAAGGCAATACGCGCACGCTCACGCGCCCAGGCGCCGCCGGGGCAGAGCCTGGCCGACCTCGATTCGACCGTCGCCGCCGAGTTCGTGCAGAACCTCACCAGACCCGACATGACACCCGCGGATCTGCGCCCAAGCTCGCAACAGCGGTGCCGCTGGCAGTGCGCTACGTGCTCTCACGAATGGGACGCGACTGTCGCCAACCGCGTCAACGGGCGCGGATGCCCGCTCTGCGCGAATGGACGCAGGAGCGAAGGACGCCGGCGGCCCACCGCCCGCACCGGCACGGCGGCGGACCACGCATCATTTCCATTGTCCGAGCTCGTCGTGAACCAGACGCACGCGGGCCGCAGCCTCGCTGACCTTCGCCCCAATTCGACAGACCGTTGCCTGTGGCGATGCACCCAGTGCCGACACGTATGGGAGGCCACCGTCGTCAACCGAGTGGTGAAACGCAGCGGGTGTCCTCGGTGCAGCATTATCCGCAGCGCTGCGACACGGGCCACCGCGCCGCGGAACCGCTCACTGCAAGTGATGTATCCCGAGATCGCCGCCGAGTTCGTCACGAGCCACCGAGCCAGCGAACATTTGCCCGATACGATCCGGCCCGGATCGAACGCGTTGTGCACCTGGCGGTGTTCTCGCGGACACGAGTGGATCACGACCGTGGCAGCGCGCGTGGCTGGCAGTGGATGCGCCCGATGCGGCGCTCGTGGTCAGTCCCGGCTGGAGTTCGAGGTGGCAGCCGTTCTCCGCGCCGCCACCGGTACAAATGTCGAACTGGATGTGCCGATTCGCGCGGCGTCGCGTACTTGGCGTGTCGATCTCGCGATCCCTCAGGTCGATTTGTACGTCGATCTCGATCCCGCCCGCTGGCATGCGAACACCGCTCGCGATCAGCGGAAGGCAGACGCCATGGAAGAACACCACTACGTGCGGATCAGGCCTGAGTCTCTCCCCCAGCTCGACAACGTCGTTACCGCCGTCGTGCGGGACAAGTCCTTCGATGCACACGAATGGGCGCTCTCACTTCAGCCCCTCTTGACTGAGCTCGGCGTGACCTGGTCGAACCTCACGGCTGATCAGATCGGCGCAGCACTAGCCGAAGCAGCCGACCGCTGGAACCAGACGCTACGGGGAAGGCCGAAGAATTCAGCCCTGGACGCGGCACCCCAGCTCCAGGACGAGTTCTTGCGCAACGAATCCAGGCCCGGGATCGACCTCGGCTGGCTCCCGCCGAGCGCAAAAGACCAGTGCTGGTGGCGCTGCACCGCCTGCGCAAACGAATGGCGCACCAGCGTGCACTCGCGAGCAGGGCTACGGTCAGGCTGCCCCACGTGTAGCATCGATCGACAGGCTCGCAATCGATCGCTCGCCCCACACGGCGAATCCCTGCTCGCACTCCACCCCTCACTTGCGGCGGAGTTTGTGCGCTGCGAGCGACAGCCCGACCGCACGCCGGGTGATCTCCGCCCCGCGAGCAACCTGCTGTGCATCTGGCGCTGCAGCTGCGGTCACGAGTACCGGGCATCGCCTGCCTCTCGCACCCGAGGGCGCGGCTGTGCACATTGCAGTCGGGTAGCCGGGGGCGACGCTCGCAGCCGCGTTCACCGCGAGGACAGTCTCGCCGCGTTCCATCCGTCACTGGCGTCGGAACTGATCGAACTCGACGACCGCCCGAACCGCACCGCGGAGGACATCGCACCCGGTTCGAACTTCCGGGCCCAGTGGCGATGCACAACCTGCAGTCACATGTGGAGTGCGACAGTCAGTTCACGCGCCCTCGGTGGCGCCGGTTGCCCAGCCTGCGGACGCCTCAAGACCGCCGCTGCCAGATCCACACCCAAGCCTGGTGAATCCGTTGCCGAGCTGCACCCAGCCATAGCGGCAGAGCTCGTCGAGAACCTCACCCACCCAGGCCGCTGCCCCGAGCAACTGCGGACAGGAAGCCACGACCGGTGCCAGTGGCGCTGCAGCCAGTGCGACCACGAATGGCGAACCACGGTGAAGAACCGAACCCGGAACCACACGGGATGCCCTGCTTGCCAACGAACTCGGTCGAGACAGGTCGAGCGCTGACGGCCCCGCCTGCGGCCATCGTCGGACGAGGCCGTGGACGGGGCTGCTCACTGTCTGTCGGGTTACCCCTGTCCTTTGTACAAGTGCGTCAGATACTGATTGGCATCGACGGCACGATCTAGAACAGGTTCAGGCAGGCCGAGTTCGGTCATAAGAACCAGACAGATCAGATACTGGGTGCGCTGCAGAAGAAGGAAGAGGTTCTCGGGCTCGCTGTAGCTCTGGTCGAGGCCGTGGGCGAGGCCGTTCCGTACATTCGTGAGCTCCTGTGCCCAGGCTTCGACGTCGGGAATGATTTTGGCGACGACTGCTTGTGGCGGCATCGACGCGACGTCATTCAACCTGTCCCGGTATTTGCACTCGTTTCGCAAGAAGCCTTCGAATCGCTTGCGGTCGTCCTCGGGCATTCTGTCGATGGCGATCCGAAGCTCACGAACCATGTATTCGAAGTCGGGGGTGGCCATCGGCACGGCTTTAGGGTCGGTGAGGCATCGGCTCAAGGTCTCTGCGGAAACGGCGGCCGTCAGAACCTGCGTCTGCAAGAACCCAGGCTTCGAGTACTTCAAGCTGAACAGCATGTTCGTCGCGCGCACGATCCGCTTTCTCAAGTCAAGCCAGCGGACGACGAGTTCTTCGAAGGGCATGTCCTGGCACGTGAACAAGAAGTCGTGGTGGTGGAGCTCTTTCTCGTCGGGGATGGCGGTGACCGTCCGACGTGCGTACACCGCGGCTTCGGGTGACTCCTCAACAATCTGTGTGCCGATCGTGCCATCCTCGTTCACGTCGGGGTATGAGACCGGTTGGGGTTGGCCAACGAGCCGTTGATTGATGACACCACATGCCCGATCGCTGGCCAGGGTCAGCAGATCGACAATCGCCATGGTGACTTCATGGAATCCCCGGTAAGACCGCGGAGTATCCGCAGTAATGGTGAGGGTCACGGCCCCCCTCGAACTGAACGTTGCTTCGTCTCGGGTGGCGGCGTAGTTGAACGGCGTTGCGGACATGTCTGCCTTGATCGTGAAGTCTTCCCACTTCACCGTAACCGGCTCGGGCGTCGTCACCGTGGCGGATAGTTCTCGGCCGTCCTCTTCATGGGTGGTCTTGTACTCGCCGATCGCCATCCACGTGCGAAGGTTCTCGAGACGGAGACGGCAGCTATCGAACACCTCCGCGTCGGCGTCCTCCAGATGGAGGCCCACGAGCGCGTACCGTGCCGAGAGCCGCTGCTCGGTAGGGGTGCCGAGGCCCATGTTGTAACGCCGGATAAGGCAGTCCAGCAAGGTTATTTCCTTGCCGGCCGTTGTCGCACCGTGAATGACATCGATACGGGTACGGCCCTCTCCGATACCGATGGAACCGTCGGGCAGCGAGGTGTACTGCTGCAGATCGAAACCTTCGATCAATTGCAGTGCCACTGTCCCGTCTGACGCGATGGTCAGTGTCCCTGGCTGCCTATTGTCTCGGTCGTCACTACACCACCAGTATCCGGAGAATGTCTGCGAGTTCATGGAATGAGAATTGCACGTGAGCATTTCGACCGATCGATTAGATCGTGTGAATGACATAACGTGCTGCCGCAGTCCGGACCACATCTGGCAAGAGTGCGTGGATGGCAAGGAGAGGAAGATGACCCTTTCGCCTCCTACCCAGCACGACAGGCGTGCGCACTCTCCCGCCTCTACGCAATCAAAGACTCGGGGCAGTCCTACTCCGCGTCGTCTCGACCGATACTCCTTGCCAGGGCCGCGATCTTCTCTGTAATCAGGGTTTTCGAGTCCACGAGATGGTAACTGGTCGTTTTCCCGCTTCCGACGGCGATTTGCTGAACGGATTCGATGAGTGGATGTTCCAGCAAGCTCAGAACACTCTCAATATCTTTTGGCGACGGGCGAGGGTCAATCTCGTCTCGGACGATCAAGTAGATCTGGTCTGCGGACAGAGCGCCGTGAGTAACCTCATCAGCTTGGCGTGCTTCTTGATCGAGGACGGCTACGACGTGAGTCAACAACTCAACACGGCGTTCGGCCTGGGACCATCCGTTCTCCAAGGCCTTCTTTGCCGTCGCGCTTGGATCGACCAGGCCGAGGTAGGTGCTGGCCGATCGCGGCGTCTTGGCATGGCGGCGTAGGACCTGGGCGAGCCGATCTGTAGTAATCAGCTCGACTCCTGCCGATTCTGCGCGGCTGCGGACTCTGCCAGACTCGAAACTCGGCCCAACGAGGGCCACGAAGTTCGCCTCGTGGCTCTTCTTGTGCTCTGCGAGAGTGTCGAAGGACACCGCGTTCTCGTTCACGAGTCCGCTGCGTGCGGCTTTGGCATCGATGATGACCCGTACCGGCTTGAGGTCAGGTCCGTTGACTGTGGCAATGACGTCGGTCTTTCCTCCCCCACCGATATGCCGCGTGTCGAAGCCCAGGGCGGCGAAGGCATCCGCGACAGCCTTTTCCAGCCGGACCGGGGTGTCAGCGGCAAGTGCTGCCTCGTGTAGTTCCTGACACAGGATGTCGGTCTGTGAGGTTGCGTCATCGGAGTCGCCTGGAACGTCAGCGACCGCGACATCGGCGTCGTACGGTTCCTGCAACGCGACGTCGTGGACAAGTCGTTCGCCGAGTGGTGTCGCCTGGTATCGCCAGTTTGCTCGCTCATAGATCAGACCTGCGGCTTTGAGGATCTGGAGACGGGTTCGTATGCCTCCGACATCGACACGGCCGAACCCATAGTGCTGGTGTGCCGCTCTGGCGAGATCGGGAGCCTTGTCGAATTCCGATAGAAGCGGGATGATTTCGAGAACGAATAGATACCTGGCATGAAAGATCAATGCGAGGTTCAGAGCGGTCGGCTCCTCGAGCCACGCCGAACCCTCCGGTGTCGGAGAGTAGATGTTGAAGCCGCTCTGCTCGACGAGCCCGGACATCGTCAGAGTTGTCAGCACCGAGCCGAAGGAGCTTTCGGCCACTGCGAACTTCTGCTGGGCAAACGACATGAGGTCATGTCGCGTGATGGTTGGCGAGCAGGCGTTTACCAGCAGTGTCAGTGATTGGACGATGTCGATATCGGTGGCGCCACGTGGCACGTATCCGAGTACGGCGCGTCGAGCGGAGAGCGCTGCGGGGGTGAGCTCGTCAACAATCGCAGCGATGGCCGCAGGCAATTCCGGTGCGTCGACCTCGACGGCCTGCGTCGCGGTGGGCGTCTCAGGGCCACCGAGGGCGAAGCGATCGAGCTGGTGGCGGCCAGTGTCGGTGAGCCAGACCTGCGTGTTCGTCTTGTACTCGACCATGCCTGCACCGATGAACCAGCCCAGACGGCGCCGAACCTGGTCGAGGGTTGTCCAGGGGAGCTGGTACTTCTCAGCTGCGACCTCGGTCAGCTCTCGTACGGTTCTCGGGCCGTCCGAAAGCTCGTATAGGAGTTCCCCTATCAGCCTGATGTGTCGGTGGAAGATTTTGATTAGGTCTGTGGGGTCTCCGCTTTGTCGCCAGGCACGGGCTTCCTCCGAGACGACGTACTGATCCCGGTCTGCTCGGGTCAGGAGCCCTGAGGCGGTCAGGTTTCGTACTACTTCTCGAATCGGTCGCTCGACTCCGTCTCCGCGGTCGATGAGCGCTGCTGCGTGTCCCCCGTTGGCGTCGATCTGTTCGAGAAGGTGGTCCAGCAGTTCCACTTGGCGGCCGCTGCCGCCGGGCAGATAGGGCATGGCTGAGCTCCGGGACGCCCATGGAAGTGGAACTACCTGCTCGCCTGCGTGTTGGTCCATTCTTGCCCCTTGGATGTTCGTCGCGTCACGCGATTTGGATTGTGCGGTGGAGTTATCTGCTGCCGTCTCGGTCGTTGTGGCACTGAATTGACCAGGCGACTCGTTGATTGGTGCCGGCCCGGGAATCGGGCACCGCGGAGGCCTTGTGGTCGCGGCTTCAGCGAACAGAGACAACTTCGCTTGAGGTGGCACGGCGCTAATCCACAAGGTCCGCGGACAAGGCGTCCCAGTCCTGAGTCACCGCACGACCTCGTGTCCGCCGATCGTGCACGACCTCGACTGACAGACATCCCAAGCGGAGCAGAACAGGCACGTTCACGTGCCGCAGCGCCATACCCTTCCGATCATCGAGCACGATCATCCGCGCCAACGTCTTCCCCACCGACGCGAGCCCTACCAGCGAATGGGCAGCGAGGAGCAACTCGTTTCGCAGCGCCTGTTCCCGCTCATCCAGGCGAGCGCTGCCGGTGATCACGTATGCCCGGGCATGCACATGGGTCCGGAGAATGATCTCGGTGGTGATCACGCTCAGTGAGGGGGTGAGGATTCCGGATCGCACGTTCAGCCCGTTGCCCGCCGAGGTACCCAGGTAGACCTCGTGCGCAAACGTACGGAGTGCGCGGTTGTCGAGTTCGTTCAGCCAGGAGGAGCCGGGTATCGGCAGGCTCATCGGGGTCACCAGGTCCGCCGCCAGGTGCTGTGCCCAGAGGACGAGTGCCTCGGCGAGGGAGTCGGCCTCCCGAAACCGGCCCCCGACGGTGATGTCGTGTTTGTCGCCGTAATCCCAGCGGACACCGCGGAACTCGCCCGCACGGATCTGCCGCAGCGCCTCGAACGGGCGGCCCAGATCATGTCCCGGGGAGCGGACCCGATGGGCGCGGCCGCCGAACCCTGGGCCGGTGTAGTCGATCGGCAACCTCGTGCCGGCCCGCTCCCACCCGCGCATCCAGCCGGTCTTCCTGGTGGCACCGAACCCCTGGGCGACGGCGCCGTCGATGGCAGTGTCGTACCAGAGGGCCGCCACCCCCAGCACGGTCGCGAACCCGACCGCGAGGACGTCGTCGCGGTCCCACGGGATGCGTTGCCGGGCCCGCCACCGTTCGAAACCGGCCCGCTGCTCGGGGGTGAGCGCATCGTCGAGGTCGATGTCGGTCCAGCCGCGCTGGGTGCGGAGCCGGTCATTGGTGGCGGTCAGCTCCGCATACGAGAGGTGCTCGGCGGTGTCGCTTTCCGGCAGCCGGTCCGGGACCCTACCGGCGAGGGCGGTGTGGGTGGCCGATTCCAGCTCGGCGAGCCGGCGGCTGATGGTGTCGAGGTTCCGGTCGACGGTGTCGTCCATGCTGCTCATAGCGCGGCGGTTTCCGGGAGACGGTCCAAAATGACCTCGAGTGCTCCCTCGGCCCGTTTCGCGTCCGCGTGCTGCCTGCGCAGTTCCTCGCGCAGTTCCTTGTTTTCCGCGGTCAGGCGTGCGTTCTCACGTGAGAGTTCGCGGATCCGGTCCAGGAGTCGTTCACCGTCGGCGACGACCTTCTCGAGCCGTTCCTGCAAGCTCTGGACGACGCGGCGTTGCTTCTCGTCCCGGTTCTCCGCCTCGATCAGCACACATCGTGCTATCAGATCCAGGCGCATCGCGTCCGCCACCACCTGACCGGTCGTCCACGGTGTCCAGCGGGCACCGGCCGCGGCGACGCTGGCTCCGGCGATGCCACCGAGCCCGGTCACCAGGGCGGTGCCTCCGGCAATGCCGAAACCGCCGGCGGCGATCGCGCCGCCACCGAGGGTTGCCAACCCGGCGGAGGTCGCTGCCGCCCCGGTCAATCCGGCGGCGCTGCCGATCGCGGCGCCGATCACCGGTGCCGCCCAACCACCGGTGGCCACTCCTGCCGCCAGTCCTGCCGCACCGATGAAGGCCACCTTCCCCCAGTGCACACTCTTACGCCTCAACCGGCGGAGCAGAAGCGTGTGCTCGTCTCGCATCCGATCCAGATCGGTCCGGTCGAGGTGGGGGAAGTCGTCCACCAGTGCTTCGAGGGCGGTGCGGCGGGTGGCGGCGTGCCAGGAGGCTTTCGCCGGCCAGGGGTCGAACAAGATGAGGTTGACCAGCACCAGCAACGACCGCTCCCGCGAGCCGAAAAGCCGAGGAAGGCGCCGGCCTTGGTCGGCAATGGCGTCCGCGGCGGCCGCCGTTTCCTGGGTATCCATCTCCCCCACCAGTGTCGTCAGCCATTCCGGGCGGTCCGGCCGACCCTCCGCCGCCACCCGGCGGAATCCCTCCACTGCATCACCCAGCACCGCATCCTTGACGGCCCCGGACTTGCCCGACGTCGTCGCATCGAGATCCGACTGCATCAACGACACCTGCATCGCCGCCAACGCCACCGACTCCGACCACTCCAGCACGCCGACCGGATCACCATCACTCGTGGACATGACCGCCCCCTTCCCACCCATCCAGAAAGCCCAGTATCACCGACCGGTCCGACACCGCGGCTCGAACGCCCGGGACCACGGTGATGTTTTCAGTCTCTCTGCGCCTCAGCGTCATTCACGTGAATGACACCTGGCAGAGGACTGCACGACAAATGGCATCGACGGCCTCCACTCGGCGCCACTCCGGCAGAAGCCCGCGGTGCCGCCGCCTTCCCTGAACGCGGTAGCGGTCGTCTTCACGGACCCGCCCCGTCCGGGGTTGGGCACCCGCTGCCATAACCGCAACTCGGGTTACGCCGCTCCCGGACGAACGTCGCTCTTTTCGCGGTGCAGGTGGGCACCTCACCTCAGTTCTAGTTCGGGCACCGATCGACGTCTTCGCCGTCGACATTCACCGTGGCCCGCCAGTGCCACTCGCTGCCGAGAGCGGCCACCGCCGCGGAGGGCAGTACCGCCGTCACCTGACCGGGCACGCTGATATCCGGTGCACCCGACAGATTCTGCTGCTTCGCGCCGGCGAAGGTGAAGTAGGCGATCTGGTTGCCGTCGAGGGTCTTGTAGCCGAGCTGAACAGCATTGCTCCCGCCCCGATCAGCCGCCGACAGCGACCACAGCACCGTACCCGTGGCCGGGAGCTCGCCCTGATAACTCCACATCACCCGCGCGGCCGTACCGGCATACCCGGGCACCCCGAGGTGCACCGACACCTCCGTCAGATCGATCGGTGCACCCACCCCGGCACTGGCACACGAGCTGTCGACACCACGAACCACCACCTGCCCAGGCACATCCGGTGCGGGCTGCGCCACCACCGACGTCGCCGAGGTCGTCGACGCCGGCGGCACCGGCGCGCGCGTCGACGAGGAAGGTTCACCGGTCTCGGAGTCCGCGTTGCCGCAGCCGGCAAGCACGAGGACAGCGAGCAAGACCGAAGCTGCACGTTTCATGGGCAATACATACCAGCAATCTCAACCGCCCGAGTTTCATCCACACCGAACCCGGCGCGGATCGTGATCACCGCGGCCGCCGCACCAGCATGACCCCACTCCGCCGATCGGCACGAAGACCGCTCCCTGTGTATATCGAGTGAATGACACAGTGGCTCAAGGTATCGCCCACTACGGCCTGCGCAGGAAGCGCCGCTGGTCGATACCGTTGTTGGGCCCATTGAACTTCGCGAGCGCCTCCGTCATGCCGGTCTGCGTGGCACACTATCCGTCCACGAATTGGCCGTACTCGGCCCAGGCGGTGAATTGCCATTCCCAGGCGCGACAGACCCGTTCCCGTGGAAGCGCGCGGTCTTTCGGGTCGAGGAGCATCAGCCGGGCGTAGCGGCCGTCACCGATGACGATCGCAAGTAGGTACTGACCGGGCTCGGCCTCGATTGCGCCCATCTCGTTGTTGGTCATCGAGAACCTGGCGTCGGGTCTGTCGACCTTCTTCACCTCGAGCATGACGGCGATTCCGGTGTTGTCGACGCCAACAAGGTCGTAGCCGAGGTTCTGTTTGCTGACATCTTTCAGGTCCCAGCCGCGGGCGTTGAGCCAGTCCATCACCGCGATCTCGGCGGTGCGCCACCGCTGGATGACATCTGCAAATCCTTCGCGCGGCGCGACCTGCCGAGGTGGCGCCGGTTCGGCTCTTTCGGCCGCGCGGTGCCCGAGTTCGGCTGGGGCAGAGTTCTGGACGGTGTCGAGCACCTTCTGTTCGATTGGAGTTGCGGACCGTCCGAGGGCTCGGAGGTGCTCGGTGACGTACTGGGCAGCAGCAGTCTGGGTGGCCGGGGACAGGGAAGTCACGACCTGTCCGAGGGTGGGTCCCACGTCGAGGTTCGGTAGTCCGAACGCGACGCGCAGTGCGCGCGCGGTGCCGATGTTGGTGTGGTCGTACAGTGCGCGTGGCGCTCCGGCCGGAAAGATGATGGTCAGGTCTTGGTCCGGAACTGCGAAGGGTGCGACCGCGAACGGGATGGCAGCGTGGCGCAGTTCCTCACGCAGTGCGGTCAGGAAGCTCTGCTCTGCTGAGATGCCGCCGGTTGCGAGCAGCGATCGCGGATCTTCCATGATGGTCATGAGCTCCCACGCCCGTTCGAACCAGGCTGATGCCGGATTGCGAAGCTCGTTGGCCAGGATGGCGGCGGCGTCCTGCAAGACTGCGGTGGTGCTCGGGTCCGCGACCGTTGCGTGGGTTCGGGAGGGGTCTGTCAGAAGATCGCCGGAGACCACGAGGGGGGCGCCGATCCGGTCGTTGAGCGGAAGGAAGCAGGCCAGTCGTCCACGGGCGGTGCACAGCGACACCGCCTGCGCGTTCAGGGGCAGCGCCACCGTCGCAGAACGACCGGTGAGGACGACGAAGTGCGCGACTCGGTCGTCCCAGTGCAGTTCGAGTTGTTGTCCGTTGCGCACGGCGCGGTACTGGTGTGTGCGGCCGTCGGCGTGGACGGTCACTGTCTCGATGGTGCGGAGGAAGAGCAGCGCGATCGGGTCGATCGGTCCGAGTACCGGAGTTTGCGGGTTGAGGGGATCGATGGTGAACGTGACACCGGTCCCGGACGGATTGGGGGTGCTCGTAACGGCGGTGGGGAGGCGGACCAGTGGAACGTCGTGAATTCCGGGGTGGTGGCCTGCGGTGGAGAGTAGCTCTGCGGCGGCCTGCCGATCGAAGGTGAACGCGCATCCGGCTGTCGCGACGGTGATTCGGGAGGCGACGGCGGCGAGGGACTTGAATCCGATGCCTCGGTATCCGATCGTGTCGCCGCGGGTTTTCGTCGAACTGGCGCTGCGGCACAGAGCAGATGCGTCGTCTCCGGTCATCGGACGGCCGTCGTTGCGCCAGACCACGGGTCCCGACGACGACACCTCGATCTCGACGGATCGGGACCCGGCATCCTCGGAATTCTGCAGCAGCTCGTACTGCACGCGGTCTCGGTATGTTTCGGCGAGCAGTGCCTCGATCCTGGCCAGTTCACCGAACATGCCGGCGGCCTGCCGGTACTCAGCGACGAGGTCATCCTGCAGCCCGAGGACGGCGTCGACTAACTCCACGAAGTGTCCTCGATCCGCATAATCACCTTTGCCGCGGGCTCGGAGAAGTCATCCGGGCTGAAGTCCTCATCGATCCGCCACTGCGCTACCCGGCCAGGGATCCGCCCGTCGTCGACGACCGGAACCTGGAGGTCGAGGTGCACGCTGACTTGTTCCAGGAGAAATCCTGACTGGTCGAGAAAGTCGAACGTCAGTTGCGGGGCGGAGCACTCGAATGGTGTGAGATCAGTCAGCTTCGCATCGTCGTCGATCCACGACTCTTGTGCTCGATGCTGGGCTACCAGTTCTTCGGTCGTTCCGGCGATCATTCGACCAGTCGCCTGGATGAGTCCGTAGGTCAGGCCGTCATCGTGGCGGGTGAAGACGTGAACTTCGGTGGCGACTAGCTTGCTGCCTTGCCGGGTTGTCTCGTCGACGACTTCGAGTGGGATCGATTGCACGCCTACAGGTATGTAGGGCATGTGTCCGCTGCCCTCGTACCCATCGTAGGCGGTGACCGTACGGTGATGTCGTCGTGATCGATCGCGTCGTCGGTGTGAACGAACCAGTCGTTCTCGGAGAACCGGACTGGGCGATTCGCCTCCTTCGCCGAAACGTAGATCGGCCGAAAGGTTGCTTCGAATTCGGATAACTTGGCGGATCGGAGCACAATCACCACCGGTGGCGGATAGTCGCGGCTGTGGCCGAAACTGTCGGTCCAATCGTCCGAGTTGAAACGGAGCACACCGGATACCGCCACCTTGTGGAAGTGGTCGCCGTCGCGGTATCTGTCTGTGGACACGCGTGCGCGAATATCCTGGATTTCCCAGCCACGGACGGCCAGTCCGAGTTCGTCGACGGACACGTCGACTTCCGTTGTGACGCGCGTTTTGTTGTCCGTCGTGACGACGGTGCGGCGGCTCTTCTCGGTCGGCGGCGCAGCGTCGCCGGTCACCGCCGCCGCTTGCGTGGTCGGTGTCGCACTCGCCGTCGGCCGTGAAACTACGTTCCGCGGCTGCGCAGCGGGTCCTGCCGGCGATGCACTGTGGTTGGTCCTGGGCGCAGGTTCCGGGACTGGTTGGACCGCCGGTTGCACAGCCACGGGGTGCCCCGCCTGCGGGGGCGGCGGAGTGTGCTGGGGTGGTGCGACCCACTGGGTGTGTGGCGTCCACACGTATCCATCCCACCAACGCAACATGCCAGGAACGGTCTGATCCCAATACCAGCCGGGTCCCGGAGATGTCACGACTGCGACCCTTGCAGGAAGTCGTCGTGGGAGTTCTGAGGGTTCCGCGGTACCCAGAAGGTGGAATGGCTATCTCGTGCAGTCACGCCCTGATTAAAGCCTATTAATCGGACATCCGTACGTCGGTCCGACCACTGCGTCCTGAGAAATTTCGACAAGTTCGTACTCCTACGTGCCCCTGCCAGCGGGTCTGTCGAGCTCCTGGTTATCGCGTTATCGCGCCGCATCCCATGGCGCTAGTTCGCCGATTGCCAGCGCAACTTGCCGTCTTTCGCTGTCGCGCACACCATCGGCTTGCCGGTGCTGGAGACGCCGGTTCCGCCGGAGCAGAACGATCCCGGGTGTACCGTCGCCGGCCCCAAGGATGCCGGCGGGGTGTACGCCGGCGGCGGTGGTACATACGCCGGTGTGGTCACCACCGGTGGCGGTACGTAGGCCGGCGTCGTGGCCGGCGGCGGGACGTACGCCGGTGTCGTGGTCGCGCCGGCCGGTGTGGTTCTGGGTGCGGTCGGGGCAAGGTCCACCGACGACGTCGCCGACGCAGCCGCCGAGGTCGAGACGGACGTCGTCACCCGAGCCGTGCTGGTTGCCGCGGTCGTGCTGGTCGCGACGACACTAGCTGGTGCCGGCTTTGCCTGCTCATTGTTGTTGGTGAACGCGCCAACCGCGATCACACCCACAACTGCCGCACCGGCGACCCAGGGCCACTTTCTCCGCTTCGACCCGCTACCGGCCGGCCCAGGAAGCACCGCGGTCTGATCGCCCGTCGGGACGCGAGGCTGGGTATGCCCGGTCCACTGCGCACCGTCCCAGTAGCGCAGCGAGTTCTGTGGATCCTCCGGATCAGGCTGCCAGGACGCGGGAGTTGCCATAGGGGCAATTGATAGCAGACGAACCAGACACCTACAGCACCGACGCCTACCATGTCATTCACCTGAATGACACTGCCAACAAATGGTATTGATCTACCCGATGACACCAACATCCGGGTTCAAGAGCTGCCTTCAGGCGTTTCACAATCAACGTGGGTGCTAATAGTGCCATCGCCCCTACCGTCCAGACGGCCGGTCCGCGCAAGCGCGAAGAGACTGCTGGCGCGGAAGTATCAAATCCTTCCCGGAGAAGGGAACCTGTGCCCAGTAGATACGGTCGATCAACCGACAGCGCAGGATCTTGACGAGCCGGAGGTGGGTTTTCGACGTAGTGCTCAACACCTTCGCTCGCTGCTCGCAGAGTGCGACGCCGACACGAGCGGCCGCACCGTCGGAGTGGCCTTGTGATGCCTCTACGGGTCGGTGTCATTGGCGCCGGCCACATCGCGACCATCGCCCAGCTACCGACACTTGTCCAGCGCGACGACGTGGAACTACGGGCGCTCGTCTCGCGGCGTGAGGATCCGAGTTCGCTGCAGCGGCGGTGGGGATTCAAGCACGTCTACCGAACAGTCGAGGAGATGTTGGACGGCGACAGCCTCGACGCTGTGTTCGTTCTGACACCGCGGGGGGAGCACGTCGAGGCCGTCGAGCGCGCGCTCTCTGCAGGCGTGGACGTGTTCTGCGAGAAGCCACTGGCGACCGCGACCGCGGACGCCGTTCGTCTCGCCGAGATGGCGGAAGAGCGTGGTCGGGTGCTGATGGTCGGTTTCAACCGCCGTTTCGCTCCTACCTACGTGGCAGCCCGTGAAGCGTTCGGTGCGACCGGCGCTGCGTTCTGCGTGGCTCAGAAGAATCGGGCTGGTTCGGAGTACCGTGCGACGTTCGAGAATGCGATCCACATGGTCGATCTCTTGCGATGGTTCTGCGGCGGCGAGGTGGTCCACGTGGCCGCAGCTGCGGCTGGGTCGGATTTATGGGAAGAGGACGGTAGCGCTGCTCTCATTCGCTTTTCAACCGGAAACACGGGCGTCCTCGTCGCGGCGCGGACCGCGGGAGCGTGGAGTGAAAAGCTCGACGCGCACGGACAGATGCGGTCCGCGGAAGTGATCGCCCCCGATTCCGTCGCAATTACCGACCAAGGTGTCCGCACCATTCGCACGATGAGCCCCGAGAAGTTCGGCTGGGCAACCGCTACCGAGACGTTCGGCTTCGCCGACGCAGTACATCACTTCCTCGACCGCATTCGAGATCGGCAAGAACCGCTCACCTCTGGTTGGGAAGCAGCGAAAACACAGCGGCTACTCGACCAGATCCTCCAGGCCGCCGGGCTCCCCATCGAAGAGCAAGCAGGGCGGGAATGGTCGAGCAAGGCCGTTCAATGATGCCCTCGACGATTGGAACGAAGATAAAATGACAGAGCAAGTGGTTCTGGTGACGGGATCAAGTGGGGGTATTGGTGCTGCGATCGTCGACGCTCTGGTGAACCGTGGAGATGTCGTGGTCGGTGCCGACCGCACTCCCCGCAACGACCAAAATCTCGCCTCGTTCCTCAACCTGGATGTCACCGACGAAAAGCAATCCAAGGACGCGGTTCACACTGTGATCGGTCGTCATGGCCGCATCGACGCCCTGATCCACACCGCCGGAGTCCTAGGCGAGACGGCAGACCCGCTCACGACGACAACTGAAGAGTTCGAACGCATCATGCGGATCAACGCCACAGGCACGTTCACCATCGCGCGGGAGACCGCCAACGCGATGCGCTCAGCCGGAACAGCCGGCACGATCCTTCTCTTTTCGTCGGTCGCCGCCAAGGAAGCACGAATCGACTATCTGCCATACAACGCGAGCAAAATCGCCGTGCTGCACATTATGTGGTCGATGGCGAAGATCCTCGGTCCAAGCGGCATCTCCGTCAACGCGGTCAGCCCAGGACCGGTAAATACCGAGATGTGGACCCAACTCGCGGCACAGTCAGGCTCTGCGCAGGCTGCGCGAAACGCTCGCGCACGGGAGTTGCCGATGCAGCGGTTCGCGGAACCCGATGAGGTGGCGCGAACGGTTGCATTTTTGACAGCTAGTGAAAATCGATATCTGACCGGACTGTCCGTGGACGTCGCAGGCGGCGCGCATCTCGGCATGGGCACCTGACAGGGCACCGCCATAACCTTGCTTCCGTGCAAGTCGCAGTGTGGACGCAACCCACGTGGGCACCGCATCCAGTGGGTGCGGTCCTCATTCAGGTCGCCGATCAACCCCCGTGCGGTGGCCCGTTACCACGAACGCCACGGACAAGCCGACGGCAAGTCCGATCCGGGTGACGCCGCGTGCCGCCTGCCAGAACTCCTTCGGAACGTTCGCCTCGAAGGTGCGCCGCCCTGCGACCGCCGGCACCTGACCGCACACGGCCTTCACGCGCCGGTCGATCGCCGCGACGACGAACGCGTTGCCGCCCGCGTAGCTCGAACTCCAAACCCCGATCCGTGAGGCGTCGACATCGGCCCGGCCCTGCGCGTAGGTGATCGCGTGCTGGTTGGTCGACACCGAGCCGACCCCCGCGCCCTTCGCGGCGCACGCAACATCCCCTGCCCGACCCGGGGCCAGTACGCCGCGAGGGCGAACGTGCCCCGCTGCTGACGCGCCGGTGCGCACCAGTACGAAGTGCCCGGCGACTACCTCCTGCTCCGGATCAGTCCGCTACCGCAGGGTCGCGTACGTCGTCGCCGGTCGAGGCGGCCGCCAGCGCGGCGTCGACCAGGGCCTCGGCAGCCGAGCGGGCGTACGTGGCACCCGAGGAATCCTGATACAGGGCCGCGGCCGCGGCCGCGCCGTCCAGCAGCACCGTCAACTGGATAGCGAGTCCGGCCGGGTCAGGCACCCCGGCCTCGGCCGCGAACTCGGCGAGCCATTGCCGCCCGGCCTCCTTGTAGCGGCGCGCGATCTTCGCGACCTCGTGGTCCGGTGACGCCATCTCGACGGTCGCGTTGATGAATGCACAGCCCCGGAACTCTCCCTTCTCGAGCCCTTCGGCGATGATGTCGAAGGTCGCCAGCATCTTCTCCCGCGGCGAGGACGCACGTCGCGCGACCTCGTTGGCAACCTCCTCGGCATTACGCTCGCCGCGACGCTCGAGGTATGCCGCGGCCAGCCCATCTTTCGACCCGAAGTGGCGGTACAGCGTCATGATCGGCGTTTGCGCCTCGTCCAGGATGCGGTTGATCCCCACAGCGCGGATGCCCTCCTTGAAGAAGAGATCATCCGCGGCCTTCAGGAGGCGATCGCGCGGGGAGATTTTCGTTGCTGTCATGCCACCATCATAGCGAGCGAGCACTATCTCACACATGAAAGCGAGCGCTATATCACACATCGAATGTGTGAGGCGCACGTGTCGGGGCCCGTTGCGGTGGGGGGCCGGACCGCCCCGGGCGGTCTGGCTGATGGATTGGGCAGTCGCTCCACGCTCTTGCCCTGCCTCGTGGTAGAGATTACTCCCTCTTGGACGGCCGTCGCCGACGCCACGCCCCCCGCGACGACGCGCTGCCCAACACCACCGAGGAGCTTCCCAGAGCACGGCCCAGCGCCTCCGCGGCGCCCATCAGGATGGCGGCCCGTCGTGCACTGTCCTCGGTACCGGCGATCCACGCCAGAACCTCCAGGGGCATCGCGGCAGTGAACGGATCGTGCACCAACCGGGTCAGTCGCAGGCACCGTTTCAGCAAGTCCGCCGCCTGAACGCCATCGCCCTGCTGCAGGGCGGCCACCCCCAGCGCCCACAGTGAGTACGACCGGTACACCGATTCACCGCGTGATTCCGTCATGTACAGAACCTGCCGATGGCAGCCGACTGCCCGGGGAACATCCCCTGCAATTCGGGCACCAGCCCGAGGATCATCAGCATCCACACCCGCGATGCCAGGTCGCCGCGGGCGCCGAACACCTCCAAGGCTTCTTCCATAGGGGTGCGGGCGCGGGGAAGATCGCCGCTGACGAGCCCCACGAGACCGTCCGCATGGGTGATGCGCACGCGTGAGTAGCCGAACTACTCGATGACGACGTGGGGACGGTGCCAATGGCCTCT
Organism: Rhodococcus sp. IEGM 1351; assembly: GCF_030056875.1. NCBI lineage: Bacteria > Bacillati > Actinomycetota > Actinomycetes > Mycobacteriales > Nocardiaceae > Rhodococcus > Rhodococcus sp. IEGM 1351. The sequence goes on from NZ_JASHKU010000043.1 coordinate 22,719, forward strand.
ACGCCAGCTAGACATCCGGGCTTTAAGTCGTCAAGCGGCTTGGGTGGTGCGTCGGTGGTCGCTCGGATCAACCGGCTCCGCCACGTACACCGTCGACGGCACCCGCTGTGAGGACTTCGGTGAGTAATCTGCCCCTCGACCTCACCAGCTTCGTTGGGCGACGCTATGAGTCTACCGAGGCGAAGCAGCTGCTGTCGGCCTCTCGTCTGGTGACGTTGACCGGGACCGGTGGTAGCAGCGAATCCAGTTAAGGCACTGCCCAATCGTCGGCGCCCGGTAGCAACGTCGTGGGGCCGCCCCACGACCGGCGCCGCGGACAAGGCGCCCCCATTCCACGCCCACGGCTGACATTCTCGGCATACCCGGTGCTCATGGGGTCAGCCCAGCGAGTCACTTCAGGGCGTCAGCCGTGACGGCTGCCCGGAGCGCGGCTACTCGAGGAGACCAGCCAGCGCATGTGGGACACTGTCCGACTTCCCATCAACACCGCCGGGATCACCAATCCGCTCGCCAGCGCGCTTCCCGACCGACAATGCGACCACCATGCGTGATCACATCGTGAAGACCATCGACGTGATCGACGCCGAACGAAACTCCGAGTCCGCCTCAGACACAAACATTCGATGCAACTGGTCGACTCGAGCGTGAGCGCCCATTGCAGGCCCACATTCACCCGATCGGTTCGGCGGCGTCTACACGTCCCCGAAGGTCACAACACACTGAGGATGTCGTCGACCCGCTGCTTCGCATCACCGAACAGCATCTGACTGTTGTCGCGAAAGAACAGGGGGTTCTGCACCCCCGCGTAGCCTGCTGCCATCGAACGCTTGAACACGATGACATCCTTGGCATTCCACACCTCGAGCACCGGCATCCCGGCGATCGGTGACAACGGGTCCTCGGCCGCGGATGGGTTGACGGTGTCGTTCGCGCCGATGACGAGAACCACGTCGGTCTCGGAGAAGTCGTCGTTGATCTCGTCCATCTCCAGGACGATGTCGTAGGGCACCTTCGCCTCGGCCAGCAGCACGTTCATATGACCGGGTAGGCGCCCCGCGACCGGATGGATGCCGAAGCGCACGTCGACACCCCTCGCCCGCAACTTCGCGGTGAGATCGGCAACCGGGTACTGCGCCTGCGCGACCGCCATGCCGTAGCCCGGGGTGATCACGACCGACTTCGCGCCGGCGAGCAGCTCCGCCACGGCGTCCGCCAGGATCTCGCGGTGCTCGCCGTAGTCGATGTCGTCCGCCGGTCCGGCCACCACGCCGAACCCGCCGGCGATCACCGAGATGAAGGAGCGGTTCATCGCCTTGCACATGATGTAGGACAGGTAGGCACCGGAGGAGCCGACCAGTGCGCCGACGATGATCAACAGGTTGTTGTTGAGCAGGAAACCGGAAGCCGCTGCCGCCCAACCGGAGTAGCTATTGAGCATCGAGACGACGACCGGCATGTCGCCGCCGCCGATGGACGCGACCAGGTGCCAGCCCAGGGCGAGCGCGAGGACCGTGATCACGATCAGAAGCCACAGCTGCGGGTCGATGACGAACCACACGGTCAGGGCCGCGAAGACCACGAGCGCGCCGAGGTTGATCACATTCTTGCCCGGCAGTACCAGCGGCGCCGACTTGATCCTCGCCGAAAGCTTGAGGTAGGCGACGATCGAGCCCGTGAAGGTGACCGCGCCGATGAACACGCCGATGAACACTTCGGCGCTGTGGATGCCGAGCAGTCCGGCGGCATCGAGCACCGCCGACTCGTGGCCGCCAGGATGGTTCTCGACGTGCAGGTAGCCGTTCCAGCCGACGAGCACGGCGGCCAGGCCGACGAAACTGTGCAACAGCGCGATCAGCTCCGGCATGCCCGTCATCTCGACCTTGCGGGCCAACGTGAGGCCGATGGTGGCGCCGAGGATGACCGCGACCACGAGCAGTACGGCACCGAGGCCGTCGACACCGCCGTCGAAGGCCAGCGCGGTGGTCGCGACCAGAGCGACCGCCATGCCGAGGATGCCGAAATAGTTGCCGAGCTTGGCGGACTCGTGCCGAGCGAGCCCTGCGAGCGTGAGCACGAAGAGGAGGGCGGCGACGAGGAAGGCCGCCACGGATGCAGAAGGTATGTCCATGCCGGTCAGCTCCTGGAGAACATGGCGAGCATGCGACGCGTGACCGCGAACCCGCCGAAGATGTTGATGCAGGCCAACAGGACTGCTACGAACGAGATCACCGTGATCGCGGTGTCGCCCTTGCCAATCTGCAGCAGGGCGCCGACGACGATGATCCCGGAGATCGCATTGGTCACCGACATGAGCGGGGTGTGCAGCGCGTGGTGCACGTGCCCGATCACGTAGTAGCCGATCACGATGGCCAGCGCGAACACAGTCAGGTTCAGCTGGAGCTGCGCGGGTGCGACGCCGATCAGCAGGAACAGGACCGCAGCCGCGGCCGCGACGACGCCGAGCCGCTTGCCCGGGCTCATCGGCGTCTTCGGTTCGGCGGCGGGGGCGGTTGCCGCGGCGGGCGTGCGGGGTGCGGCCGAGACCTGCACGGGCGGCGGCGGCCAGGTCGATTTGCCGTCCCGCACGACGGTGATGCCGCGCTGCACGACGTCATCGAAGTCGAGGACGAGCTCCCCGTCCTTACTGGGCGTGAGCAGCTTGAGCAGGTTGACGATGTTGGTGCCGTACAACTGTGACGCCTGGGCGGCGAGTCGGCCTGCCAAATCGGTGTAGCCGAGGATCCTCACGCCGTTGTCGGTGACGATGCGCTCATCGGTCTTCGTCAGCGCGGCGTTGCCTCCGTTGGCCGCAGCCATGTCGACGATCACCGAGCCGTTGCGCATGGCGGCGATGGTCTCCTCGGTGATCAGCTTCGGGGCGGGGCGACCCGGGATCAGCGCGGTGGTGATGACGATGTCGGCCGCACGGGCCTCCTCGTCGTACATTGCCGCGGTGGCGATCTCCTGCTCGGCGGTCATCTCCTTGGCGTAACCGTCGGCGCTGACCTCGGCCTCGAAGTCGATCTCGACGAATTCCGCGCCCATCGACGCGACCTGCTCGGCCACCTCGGGGCGCACGTCGAAAGCACGGACGATCGCGCCCATGGCGGACGCCGCTCCGATCGCGGCGAGTCCGGCGACGCCCGCTCCGACGACGAAGACCCGTGCGGGCGGGATCTTGCCGGCCGCGGTGACCTGCCCGGTGAACATCCGGCCGAATTCGTGGGCGGCCTCCACCACGGCGCGGTAGCCCGCGACGTTCGCCATCGAGGACAGCACGTCCATCGACTGTGCGCGTGAGATCCGCGGCACGGCGTCCATCGACAGCGCCGTGATGGGGCGCTGCGCCAGGTCCGCGACGATTCCGTCGTCGAGCCGCGGGTTGAGCATCGCGATCAGCGTGGCTCCCGGCTGCAACCGGTCCCGCTGCGCGAGGGTCGGTGGGTTCACTCCGATGACCACGTCGGCCGCGAGCGGGTCCCTCAGCTCGGCGCCCGCCTCGGCGTACGCGCCGTTGGTGAAGCCGGCGGGTTCGCCGGCGCCGGGCTCGACCACTACCTGGTAGCCGAGCTTCTGCAGCGCGGCGACGGTCGTCGGCGTTGCCGCGACCCGAGTCTCGCCGGCACGCGCCTCCTTCAGCACTCCGATAATCATCGCGTCTCCCCCACCGGGAGGTCGACGAGGCCGGCGCGGTGTGCGCCTGCGGTGCCGACCGCGACCTGGTCGGCCTTCGCCTTCTTCAGGTACAGGTGCGTCGGGTGTTCCCACGTCAAGCGGTGCTCGAGATCCTGGAAGCCCATCAGGGGTTCTCCTTCAGTGCGTTGAGTCCTGCGTCGAGCAGCAGGTGGACCGCTTCGCCGACCCCGTCGAAGCCGTCGCCGACGGTCTGGCCATGCAGGTGGCGGTAGTGGATGCCCTCCAGGATCGCGGCGAGCTTGAAGGCCGCGAGGCCGAGGTAGAAGCCGAACCCGGAGAGGTCGCGGTCACTGCCGCGCGAGTACCGCTCGATCACCGCACGCTCGTCGAGGAACCCGGGCGCAGTCGACACGTTGCCCGCCGAGTCGCTGCCGGTATCTGCATCGAGTCGGAAATAGACGAGCATCAACGCCAGATCTGTCAGCGGGTCACCGAGGGTGGCCATCTCCCAGTCGAGGACGGCGGCCACCTGGTCGGTGTCGTCTACCAGGACGTTGTCGAGCCGGTAGTCGCCGTGCACGATGCCGGCGGCGGACTCGTTCGGCACCGACTCCGCGAGTCTGCGGTGTAGCTCGTCGGCGGCGGGCAGGTCACGGGTGTAGGACGCGTCGAGCTGTTTCTTCCAGCGGGCGACCTGGCGGCCGAGGAACCCCTGCGGGCGCCCGAAGTCACCGAGCCCGACCGACGTCGGCTCGACCGCGTGCAGCGCGGCGAGCGTGTCCACGAGGCGTTCGGAAATAGTGCGAGTTCGCTCGGTGCCGAGCAGTTCGAGCTCGGCCGCGGTCCGGTACGGCGTACCGGCGCACCGCTCCATGACATAGAAGTCCGCGCCCAGCACCGCAGGATCGGTGCACAACGCGAAGGTCCGTGGGACCGGTACCCCGGTGTTCTGGAGCGCCGACATGACCCGGTACTCGCGGTTCATGTCGTGGGCGGTCGCGAGCACGTGACCGAGCGGTGGCCGACGGACGATCCATTCCTGCCGGCCGTCGGTCACGATGTAGGTCAGATTGGACCTGCCGCCGGCGATCAGGGTCGCTTGCAGATCGCTGCCGGAGCCCGGGATTTCGGACGCGAACCACGCGCCGAGGACGTCGAGATCGAGGCCGAGGGGCGTTTGTGCGGTTGCCATCAGGGCACCACGACCGCGAGCGTGTCGACGACGCAGGCCGGATTGTCGCCGCCGTCCCGTTCGATCGTCACCCGGGTGGCGACCTGGTAGCCCAGCTTGTTCGGCGTGACCGAGGTCAGCTCCACGCCCGCCCGGACGCGGGAGCCGACCGGCACCGGCGAGGGGAAGCGGAGCTTGTCGGCGCCGTAGTTGACGCTCATCGTGACGCCCTCGACCTTGTACACCTGCCAGGTGAGCATCGGCACCAGGCTCAGTGTGAGGAAGCCGTGCGCGACGGTCGATCCGAACGGCCCCTCGGCCGCCTTCGGCGGGTCGACGTGGATCCATTGGTGGTCGCCCGTTGCCGCCGCGAAGGCGTCGATCTGGTCCTGGTTGACTGTGTGCCACTCGGAGTGACCGAGGTGCGTGCCCGCGGCCTTCTCGAGGTCGGCGATGCCGTCGAAGACTCTCATGACTTCAGTCCGCCCGCGAGGTAAAGCACCTGACCGGACACGAAGCCGGCGCCCTCGCTGGCGAAGAACGAGACCGCGTGGGCGACGTCGGCGGGCTGGCCGGCGCGCCCGACCGGGATCTCCTTGACCAAGACGGTCCTGAAGTCGTCGAACGGCACGCCTATCCGCTCCGCGGTGGCCTTGGTCATCTCGGTCTCGATGAATCCCGGCGCGATGGCGTTGGCGGTCACGCCGTACTTGCCGAGCTCGATGGCCAGTGTCTTGGTGAAGCCCTGGATTCCGGCTTTCGCTGCGGCGTAGTTGGCCTGGCCGCGGTTGCCGAGCGCGGAGGTGCTCGACAGGTTGACCACGCGACCCCAGTTCGCCTTGGTCATGTAGGTCTGCACGGCACGGGTCATGAGGAAGGCGCCGCGCAGGTGGACGTTCATCACCGCGTCCCAGTCGGTGGTGGTCATCTTGAAGAGCAGGTTGTCCCGGAGGATGCCGGCGTTGTTGACCAGCACGGTCGGCTCGCCCAGTTCGGCGGCGACCCGCTCGACCGCGGCCTGGACCGCCTCCTCGTCGGCGACGTCGACGCCGACCGCAAGTGCCCGGCCCCCGGTCGTCTCGATCTCGGTCACAACGGATTTACAGGCGGTCTCGTCGAGGTCGAGGACGGCAACGGCGAGGCCGTCGGCGGCGAGGCGCTTCGCGACGCCGGCTCCGATGCCGCGGGCGGCTCCGGTCACGATGGCGGTCCGGGTCGTGGTGGGTGTGGTCATGCGGTGACTCCTGTGGGGTGGGGTGTGAGGCCTGGCACCAGTTCGGCCAGGGCGGCGCGCGTCGACGCGTGGTCGATGTGCAGCATGGATTGGAGGCCGGCTGCCCGCGCACCGACCACGTTGGGCTCGGCGTCGTCGATGAAGAGCACCCGGTCGGCGGGTACGCCGAGTTCGTCGAGGGCCAGTTCATAGATGGCGGCGTGGGGTTTGCGGAGTCCCACCTCGCAGGAGATCACGACCGGATCGAACAGTTCGTCGATCCGTGCCCGCGGGTAGGTGTTGCCCCAGCTGTTGGAGAGAAGGCCGACCTCGAGACCGGTTTCGCGCAGGTCTTCGACCAGTTCGAACATCGCCGAGTCGGCCTGCATACCCGCGAACAGCCGGCTGAGCATCCCGTCCGGCGTGACTACGCGCCCGTCAGTGGTCTGCAACTCTGCCGCGAGCAACGCCTCGAAAGCCGCAACCGGGAGCACCCCGGTCTCCAGCCGATGGACCGGCGTACCGTCTGCGGCATCACGGGACATCCAGGCACGCAACGTACGTGAGAACGACTCGGGCTCGATTCCATCCGCTGCCAGCCAGCCGGTGATCGAGTGCTTTACCGGACCGGTGAGCACGCCGCCGTAGTCGAAGAGGACCGCATCGATTTCTCGCACCGGCTCACTCACCCATGCTCTGGAGGCTGACGCCGCCATCGACGACGACGGTTTGTCCGGTGACCCATGCGGCATCGTCGGAGAGCAGGAAGGAGACGACGCTGCCGATGTCCTCCGGTACGCCGAGCCGCTTGAGAGGGTACGCCGCGGTGACCGCGTCTTCGCGGCCCTCGTACAGCTTCGTGGCGAACCGCGTCTTCACGACCGCCGGAGCGACGCCGTTGATCCGGATGTCCGGGCCGAGTTCGACTGCCATCAATTCGGTGAGCGAGTTCAGCATGGCTTTGCTGGCGCCGTAGAACCCGATCCCGGGCGCCGTACGAATGCTGGAGAGCGACGACACGTTGACGATCGCGCCGCCGTTGTCCTTCATCCAGGCCTTGTGCACCTGCTGGACCCAGGAGACCGCGGCGATGCAGTTGACCTCGACGATCTTCCGGGCAGCCGCCAAGTCGAGGTCGACGAGCGAACCGTAGACGGGGTTGATCCCGGTGTTGTTGACCAGGAAGTCGATGCTGCCGAAGGTTTCGACCGCCTGCCGCACCGCGTCGCCCTGGTGGTCCGCGTCGTCGGCGCGGCCCGCGACGGCGAGCGCGACATCCGGACCGCCGAGGTGGGTCACGGCCTCGTCCAGGGCCTCTTTCTTGCGCGCCGTGATGACGACGCGGGCGCCGTCGGCGACCAGCCGCTCGGCGATGGCGAGGCCGATACCGCGGCTCGCTCCGGTGACGATCGCGGTCTTACCCTCGAAACGGTTGTTCATGTCAGTTCCTCTTACTTCAGACGTTCGATGACCATGGCCATGCCCATACCGTTACCGGCACACATGGATTCGACGCCGAAGCGCTTGGCGTGTACTGCAGGGAATTGATGAGCGTGGTGGCGATGCGGGCTCCGGTCATGCCGAACGGGTGGCCGACGGCGATTGCGCGCGGCCGGGTTCACACGTACACGAAGCGGAAGTCGCCGATCGAGGCGTCGGCAGTCACTCCGGCGATGTGGAAGGCGGCGATCCCGTCGCGCTCGCCCTGGACGAAGCGGAGCTCGCCGCCGTCGAGCGCGATCCGGTCACCAACGGCGTCCACGCCGAGGACGGCTGCCCATGTCTTCGCGAGCGCAGCGGGCTCGCGGGCGGTCACCGTCGCTCCGGTCACGCGGCCCGGGCCGAGCTCGGCCGGTGCCGTTGCGATCCATTTCGGGCCGGCCCAGCGCCACGACTCCGGCAACTTCATCGAGTCGATCGCCACGATCGCGCCCGGCACGTCGCCGGGATGGAGATGAATGTCGGTGTCGCCGTCGCGTTCCAGGTCGTAGACGGTGCGCAGGCCGAGCTGGTCGATTCGTGTGCGGGCGGCGGCGATGTCGTCGACCTGGAACATGACCATGTAGGGGCCGTCACCGCCGAGCCGATCGAGATGGCGGCCTGCCGCGGTCCCCTCCTCAAACGGCGAGATCACCTCGACGAACGTGTCACCGAGCGGCATGACCGCGTTGCCGACTCCGAACTGTTCGACCTCGGGATCGTTGAACGGGTCACCGAGTGGGAGCTGAGCCCGCAGCGCCTTGACGGCAGCTTCGCGGTCACGTGCAACAAGTACGGCCTGACGGATTCGAGGCAGGGGGGAGGTAGCCATCATCACACTATAGCAAGCGCTCTCTATCGCCGGAAGGGGGTTGTCCGCGGGCTCGACCCGTCGGGATCGGCACGACAGCGGCCGATGACTGAAATTCGCAGCACCGCAACGTGTCTCCGGCGCGCGAACCGGCTCCTTCGCAGGCGAAGCAAACCCGACCCCGTCAGGGCAACTCCCTCACCGGACTGCGAGTGCGCTCCCAGGTCAGACTCGGGGCGGAGGAATTCTGAGGACAAGGTTTCGCGGCTGCGGCAATTGCCATGGCCACGAAACCATCTCTGGGATCGCCGCGGCTATCCGGTGGCCGATTCGAACAGCCGCCGCAGCACGTCAGGGATCGGCACCGGGCGCCGGGTGTCGCGGTCGACATAGACGTGCACCCACCGGCCCCGCGCGGCGACCGCCGCCGTCCCGGCCAGCCCTGCCGGAAAGAGCCCGAGGTCATAGGTGACGCTCGTGCGGCCCACCCTGGCGACACGGATTCCCACCTCCAGGGCCTGCGGGAACTCCAGCTGCTCGAAATACCGGCATCCGGACTCGGCGACGACGCCTACGGCCGGAGCCGTGATCGGGTTGAGGCCGGAATGCTCGATGATCCAGCCGTTGATCGCTGCATCGAAGAGCTGGTAATACACGGCATTGTTCAGGTGACCGTACATGTCGTTGTCGGACCACCGCGTGGTAGCCGCACGGCGCACCGTGAAATCTTTCACGGTAGGACTTTCGCGTACATCGACTGCCTCAGCGCTCATCTGCATTTCTCCGGTCATGTCGGTCCGCAAGAGTTGCGGACGGGTGGGGGAATCAAAGTGTGTTGCGTAGAAAGCGATTGAACAGCGATCTTCCAAAGCCTTGTCACCAAGGATCTCAATCAAGTGTCAGAAGCCCCCGTTCTCGCTCCTGGCCCGCTCCCCACTGCCCGACGATTCCCGCACTGGCTGAGTCGCAGCGGCCCAACATGTCTCAGATGACGACGATGACGACGCTACCGCTGAACTTGCAGAGGGACGCTCAGGTTGTTGCCGGGTGTACGAGAGTCTGGGAAGAAGTAGTTGGCGGCGCCAAGAATGTCGATTTCAGAAGTTGGCCGCACGGCCAGCAGGGTCTCCCCCAACTGTGCATCAGACTCTCGACTTGCGCTGTGTCAGGAGAAAGCGCCGGCCCATGGCGGACCGTTTCCATTGCACACGTCGGGTGCTCGCCGCGGTCGAGCACGAAGCCGGCCGCCGCACGCTGACCGTTCGGTGGCGGTGACCGGCTTCCTGGTGCGTGCCGGGTCAGGCGTAGGGGTCTGCGAGCCCGACGTACCGGATGTCGAGGTATTCGTCGATTCCTTCGATGCCGCCCTCGCGGCCGAGACCCGACTGTTTGACCCCGCCGAAGGGTGCGGCCGGGTTGGACACGACGCCGACGTTGATACCCAGCATCCCGGATTCGAGTTCCTCGCTCATGCGGAGGGTGCGCGCGGTATCGCGGGTGTAAACGTAGGCGACCAGTCCGTATTCGGTGTCGTTGGCGACCTGGACGGCGTGCTCCTCGTCCTGGAAGGTCGTGATCGGGGCCACGGGTCCGAAGACCTCTTCGCGGAGGATGCGCGCATCGGTTGTGACGCCGGTCAGCACCGTCGGGGAGTAGAAGTAGCCGTCGCCCGGCACCGGCCGACCGCCGGTGACAATCGCGGCGCCGTGTGCGACGGCGTCCTGGACCAGGTCGTGAACCTTGGCCCGGGACTCCTCGTCGATCAGCGGGCCGAGCTGGGAATCCACCTCGATACCGGGCCCGACGACCAGGCGTGCCATCTTGTCGGCGAGCTTGGTCGCGAACTCCTCCGCGACGGACTCGTGCACGATGAACCGATTCGCCGCCGTGCAGGCTTCCCCCATGTTGCGCAGCTTGGCGACCATGGCGCCGTCGACAGCTGCGTCGATGTCGGCATCGGCGAACACGAGGAAGGGCGCGTTGCCGCCGAGCTCCATGGAGGTCCGCAGCACCTGCTGTGCCGAGTCCGCGAGCAGCCGCCGGCCGACTTCGGTCGATCCGGTGAACGAGAGCTTCCGCAGCCGGGGGTCGGCGATGAGCGGTCCGGTGACCGCTCCGGCGCGCGAGGTAGGAATGACGTTCAGCACGCCGGCCGGCAGCCCGACCTCTTCGAGGACCTGCGCGAACAGCAGGGTGGTCAGGGGCGTGAGCGTGGCGGGCTTGACGACCATCGTGCAGCCGGCGGCGATCGCGGGGGCGATCTTGCGGGTCGCCATGGCCAGCGGGAAGTTCCACGGGGTGATGAACAGGCAGGGGCCCACTGGCTGTTTGTGGACCAGCAGCCGGGTCTTCCCGTCGGGTGCCGCTGCGTATCGGCCTGACACGCGGACGGCCTCTTCGGAGAACCACCGGAGGAACTCGGCGCCGTAGGTCACTTCGCCGCGCGCCTCGGCGAGCGGTTTGCCCATTTCCAGGGTCATCAGCATCGCGAAGTCGTCGGATCGGGCGATCACGGCGTCGAACGCCGCCCGCAGAAGTTCGGCACGCTCGCGGGGAGCTGTTCGTGCCCAGGCCTTCTGAGCGGTGGCCGCGGCGTCGAGGGCGGCGGCTCCGTCGGCGACGGTGGCGTCGGCGACGACGGCGAGTTCTCGACCAGTCGCCGGATCGTGCACGGGGAAGGTGTTCCCCGTGTCGGACGGGCGCCACTGCCCGCAGATGTACAGTCCGGTCGGGACGGTCTCGAGTAGCGCCTGCTGGGAGGTCTGGGTGCTGGTCAAGTGCTTCCTCACTTCTCGTCGAAGATGATGACTTGCCGGATGGCGTTGCCGTCGGCGAGTTGGTCCATGGCGGAGTTGATGTCCGACAGCGCGATCCGGGACGAGATCAGCTTCTCGACCGGGAGTTTTCCGTCGCGCCACAGCTGCGCAAAGACCGGAATGTCGCGGGACGGTACCGCGGAGCCGAGGTAGCTGCCGATGATGGTCCGCGCGCCGGCCACCAGAGCGAGCGGTGAGATCGAGGACCGGGCGTCCGGGGCCGGGAGGCCGACGGTGACGGTGGTGCCGCCGGGGGCGGTGGCGGCGAGGGCGGTCTCGAAGGCGCGTGGGTGCCCTGCCGCCTCGATGACGATCGGGGCCTGAATGTTCCGTTCCGTGACTTCTTGGGGGGTGTAGGTAGAGGTGGCGCCCAACTTTGTTGCCTGGGTGAGCTTGTCAAGATTCGAGTCGACGCCGATCACCCCACCTTGACCGAGGGATAGCGCGGTGATCAGTGCTGCCATGCCGACGCCGCCGAGCCCGACGACCATGACTGCTTGCCCCGGGGTCGGGCGGCCTGCGTTGATGACCGCCCCGCCACCGGTGAGGACGGCGCACCCGAGTACGGCGGCGATGTCGGGTGGGACGTCGTCTCCGACGGGTACGACCGAATGCTGGTCGACGACGGCGTGCGTGGCGAAACCGGAGACGCCGAGGTGATGTTTGATGTCAGTATCATCGCGGTGCAAGCGGATGTCCCCGCCGAGGAGGGTGCCCGCGTTGTTCGCCGCGCTGCCGGGACTGCAGGGCAGTTTGCCGTCGGTTCGGCATTCGGCGCAATTGTTGCAGCGCGGCAGGAACGCCATGACTACCCGCTGACCGACGACCAAATCGGATACACCGGCGCCGAGCTGTTCGACCCGGCCTGCCGCCTCGTGACCGAGCAGCATCGGGACCGGTCGCGACCGGTTGCCGTCGACGACCGACAGGTCGGAATGGCAAATTCCCGCCGCCTCGATCCGGACGAGGACCTCACCGGGTCCCGGCGAATCGAGTTCGAGCTCGGCGATCGAAATGGGTGTCGATTCCGCGTACGGCCGTGGACGGCCGCTCGCCTCGAGAACGGCTCCGCGAATCTTCATAATGTCGTTCCCTTCTTCGGCGTCTCACAGCACTGACTGCGGACCGCTCTAACGGCAACGCGGATGTGGGGAATGAACGGGACTATTCGGCGACGACGAACGCGATGGGAAGCTCGCCCAGCGCGTCGTGCGGCGCCGTGACGCGTTCAGGCACCTACGGGTAGGGCAGGAGAGATGGTTTCGTCCGAGTCGACCTCGACCCATGTGGCATGTCTCCTCTGACGCCATCTGCGATGCTCGTGTGAATTGAATTAATGGATGGAAACCATCTACTCGGGCCGCGGGAGGCCATTCAATTTGTTTGGTCGCGCCACCGCACGGTGTCAAAGCGGGGGCCCTGAGCGGTTTCGAGCCGGGCGCAAACGTTCGGTGCCGACTACCGGCTGGTCAAGACACCGCGGCGGACTGGCTCGGTCCCGACGCCAGTCCGCCGCGGCGTTTCAGCGTCGCGAAGCTCGCGGTGCTCAACCACCGCTCGATCGTGTCGCCGATGCCGCCTGCTCGAAGTCAGGACGGGTCGGCCACGTGAATCATGCGCTTGCCGACATTGTTCCCGTTGAGAAGCCCGATGAGGCCTTCCGGAGCCTTCTCGAGTCCCTCGAGGGTGTCCTCGCGGACCTTCAGTGAACCGTCGTCAAGCCACCCCTCCAGCACCTTCAGCCCCTCGTCCCACCGATCGGCGAAGTCTGTCATCACGAGGAATCCGCGCATCGTGATGCTCTTGATGATCAGCACGCCGGGGACGCCCCGCGCACCGCGCACGGGAGTGGTGGTGTCGTACTGCGAGACGACGCCGCAGCAGACGACGCGACCGCGGTACGCCATGGACCCGAGAACGGTGTCGAGCGTCGTGCCACCGACGTTGTCGAAGAAGACGTCGATGCCGTCGGGACATGCTTCGCGCAGTGATTTCCGGAACGATTCGTCACGGTAGCTCACCGCCGCGTCGAATCCGAGTTCCGACGTGAGCCACTCCTGCTTCTCAGGGCTCCCGCAGATGCCGACCACACGACACCCCTGCAGCTTCGCGATCTGCCCGACGAGGGTGCCCGTTGCGCCGGCGGCCCCGGAGACCACGACGGTCTCCCCCGGCTTTGCCGCGCCTATGTCGAGCAGGCCGAAGTAGGCGGTCAGGCCGGTGATTCCCAAGACGCTGAGGTAGTTGGACAGCGGCCGGTTCGGAACGATCCGACGCAGGCCGCTCGGCTCGGCGACGACGTAGTCCTGCCATGCAAGATCACCGGCGACGATATCGCCGACCGCGAAATCATCGCAGCGGCTCTCCACCACCTGGGCGAGCGAAAACCCGGGCATGGCATCGCCGACCTGGATCGCAGCACGATAGGTGGCCGCCTGGAACCACGCGCGTTGCGCCGCGTCCATGGAGATCCACAGCACCCGACACAACACCTGCCCGTCGCCTGCCTCGGGCCGGTCCGCGGTCTCGAACGAGAAGTGGGAAGTCTCCAAATGTTCGCTGGGCATGCCCGCGACGCGCCACGTCCGGTTCAACACACTCATGAGACGACGACCCCCGAGATACGCGGAAGGAAGGTTCGCAGTCCCTCGTAGTGCATGACCTTGAGCGTATCGAGATGCTCGACGACCTCGGTGATCTTGCCGTCACGCCCACGCACGAAGAGCACGTACTCGTTCACGTATTCCTCATCGGTCGCCGAGACGGTCGAGCGGCAGGTGTAGCGGGCCACGCTGAACTCGCCGTCACCGAACTCGTGATGAATGTCGACCTTGAAGCCCGCAGACTTGCTGTACGGCCCCAGGGCGATCTTGTTGAACTCGAGGACGGCGTCCTTGCCCTCGTGGGTACCGCCGATCCGACCCAGGGTGACAGGCAGTGTCCAGCTGATGTCGTCGGCATACAGGTCCTGCATCGCCTCGACATTGCCCAGCGCGCGCGCCAGGTCTCCTGCAAGCGTGCTCATGTGGTGCTCTCCTTCAGACGAGGCTGGATTCGCGGGCCGACCCAGTGCTCGTCACGCAGGTTGCACCGGGGCACCCCGCAATTCGGTCGGCGATACAAACGATAGAGAGCGTTCCCTTTCACGTCAATGATGCGACATCGCCCGGCATGCGCTCAGCAAGACGCATCCTTGACGTGATAGTACTCACTCTCTATCGTATGAGAGCGTCGGAGGCATGGAGAGCGAAAATGGCGACTTCCCCATGACGCCGGTCGGTTCCAACGTGTCTCGCACACCCATCTCGTACTGCACCTGTCGGTGCATCGAATGCTCGGGTGGCTCTGCCGGGTGGGCTGATCAGTTCTTTGACGCGAAAACGCACGAGCCCGGCCTGGCTCGTCACGAATGAAAGGACGCGGATGCTTTCGACACGGTTCACCGAGGAATTCGGGATCGAGCACCCCATCGTGTGCGGTGGAATGACCGCCGTCGGCACCGCCGACCTGATCGCGCCGGTGGCCAACGCCGGAGCCCTCGGGTTCCTCACGGCGCTCACCCAACCGACTCCGGAAGCCCTGGCCAAGGAGATCGCGCGCTGCCGAACCATGACCGACCGCCCGTTCGGCGTCAACCTCACGATCCTTCCGACGCTCACCCCCGTCCCCTACGACGAGTACCGCGAAGCGATCATCGACAGCGGCATCACCATTGTCGAGACGGCCGGCGCCAACCCCGCCGAGCATGTCGCCGCGTTCAAGAAAGCGGGCATCAAAGTCATCCACAAGGCGGTGGCCGTGCGGCACGCCCTCAAAGCGGAAGCGATCGGCGTCGACGCCATCAGCATCGACGGCTTCGAGTGCGCCGGCCACCCAGGCAACGACGACATCCCCGGCCTCGTCCTCATCCCCGCAGCCGCCCGCAAGGTTCAGATCCCCTTGATCGCCAGCGGCGGCTTCGCCACCGGCAGCGGCCTGGTCGCCGCCCTCGCCCTGGGCGCATCCGCAGTCAACATGGGCACCCGCTTCGTGGCCTCCACCGAAGCCCCCGTCCACCAAAACGTGAAAGACCAAATCGTCGCCAACGACGAACGCGCGACCCAACTGGTATTCCGCGAGTTCAACAACACCGCCCGGGTGGCCCGCAACACGATCTCGGAGGAAATCGCCCGCCTCTCCGCACAACCCGACGCCACCTTCGCCGACGTGGCCGACCTCGCCTCAGGAGCACGTGGACGCGATCGCGTCCTCACCCACGGCGACATGCACGACGGCATGTGGTGGGCCGGCCAGGCCCAGGGGCTGATCGATTCCGTGCAGAGCTGCCAGGACATCGTCGACGGCATCATCGACGAGGCCGATCGCATCATCGCCGGCCTCGGCCACTCCTTCTCAGCAGCCGGCTCGACCGCATCCCAGGCGGTCTGACCATGGACTTCCAGACAATCCGGCACGACGTCAACGACGGCATCCTGACGATCACCCTGAACCGACCCGAACACCTCAACGCCTTCACCGTCACGATGGCCGAGGAACTCGAGCACTCGTTCCGCGCCGTCAACGACGACGACTCCGTCCGCGCCGTCATCGTCACCGGCGCCGGTCGGGCGTTCTGCGCCGGCATGGACCTCAGTCGCGAGGGCAACGTGTTCGGCCTCGACGAGCAACGCACGCCAGGCCTGAGTGACATGGCCGACCTCGACGATCCGGCCATCGCCGCGGTCCGCGATACGGGCGGCCGCTGCACACTCGCCATCCACGACTGCCGCAAACCCGTCATCGCCGCCCTCAACGGTGCCGCCGTGGGCATCGGCGCCACGATGACACTGGCGATGGACCGCCGGCTGATGTCCACCTCCGCCCGCATCGGGCTCGTCTTCGGCCGCATCGGCATCGTGCCCGAGGCCTGCTCGACCTGGTACCTACCCCGACTCGTCGGCCCCTCCGCGGCGCTCGACCTGGTCCTGCGCGCCGACATCCTCGACGCCGAAACCGCTCTGGGAGTCGGACTCGTCGACGAAATCCACCCCGGCGAGGACCTGCTGACCCGGGCCGTCTCGGTCGCCGACGCCTGGACCCGGGACCGCTCCCCCGTCGCCGTGGCCCTGAGCCGGCAAATGGTACGACGCAACGCCACCTTGACGCACCCCGACCAGGCCCACCGAATCGACTCACTCGCCATGTTCTGGACCAGCATCGGCGACGGCAAGGAAGGCGTCGCCGCCTTCCTCGAGAAACGCAAACCCGACTTCCACGGGTGCGCCTCCAAGATGCCGCAGTTCTACAACGACTGGATCGCCGACCAGACCTCTGCTTCAGCGCCTGCGCACCCGAAGTGATGCGGTCGCGACCGCTCGAAGGTGAGATTCGCTCCGCGTCACTGTGATACACACCGAATTCGTGTGGCGCACGTGTCGGGGCCGTTGCCGTGCGGGGCCCGGACCGCCCGGGGCGGTCCGGCTAATGGATGGGGCAGTCGCACCACACTCTTGCCCTACCTTTGATAGAGAGTACTATCTATTACAGCGTGCTGACATGTGATCGTGGCAAGCCCGACGGCGTGTCGAGACGGTGGTCGGTCTGACTCCGTCCATGGGCGGCAGTTCGCCGTGCCCTCGGGGTGGCGGCCCCACCCGCGAATCGTTTATGTCCGCCGACCTGCGCAACGCCGTGCGCAGCTTACTTACCGACGGTCCGGCGCATGACTGTCAACCACGCCTGAAAGGTACTTCCATATGCGGCGCAGTTTGTTCGATTCCGATCATGATGCGTTCCGGGATTCGGTACGGGAGTTCGTCAACCGTCATCTGGTGCCCAACGAGGAGAAGTTCATCGAGCAGCGCTACATCGATCGCGAGATTTGGCTCGAGGCTGGCGCCAACGGCTACCTGGGTTTGGAGGTCCCCGAACAGTACGGCGGCAGCGCCGCTGGCGACTACCGGTTCAATGCCGTACTCGGTGAAGAGCTAGCCCGCTCCAGCGCCGCGGCCGCATCGTCGTTTGGTATCCAATTCGACGTCGTCGCACCATATCTGGTTTCCCTGACCACCGAAGAACAACGACAACGCTGGCTACCGAAATTCTGCGCCGGCGAACTCATCACCGCCATCGCCATGACTGAACCATCGGCCGGCTCGGACCTGGCCGCGTTGAAGACCACCGCCGTCAGAGACGGCGCAACCTGGGTTATCAACGGCTCTAAGACTTTCATCACCAACGGCACCCAAGCTGATCTGATCATCGTGGCTACCCGCACCACACGGGAAAAGGGCTCCAAGGGCATCACCTTGTTTGCCGTGGACGCCGATACTGCCGGCTTCACCCGCGGCCGCAAACTCGACAAGGTCGGCCAACCCGAATCCGACACCGCCGAATTGTTCTTCGAAGACGTCCGCGTCGACGACACGGCCATTATCGGCGAACTCGACCGCGGATTCATCCACATGATGAACCTGCTCCCCCAGGAACGCATCAGCGGCGCAGTCGCCTACCTCGCCCACACTCGCCGCATCCTCGAAGAAACCGTTACCTACGCCCAGGAACGCAAGGCGTTCGGTAAGACCATCGGCTCCATGCAATGGAATAAATTTCTGCTCGCCGAACTGGTTACCAAACTCGACGTCGCCCAGGCTCACGTCGACGCCTGCGTGGCCGCCCACATCGCCGGCGAACTAACCGCCGTCGACGCCGCCAAGGCCAAGTGGTGGAGCTCCACCGTCCAAAACGAGATCCTCGACCACTGCGTACAAATCCACGGCGGCTACGGCTACATGAACGAATATCGCGTCGCGCGTGCTTGGAAAGACGCCCGCGTCACCAAGATCTGGGCGGGATCCAACGAAATCATGCGCGAAGTCATCGGCCGCGATCTCGGCCTCTAAAAGGAAGCACGACCGTAAGGGTCCGAATTATCCCGGCCACGTTCAACACTCGGTGGTGTTCCCGCAGCAATACCGCGCCCACCGAGTGGCGGGTCTGATGGTTGGTTTCTGTCGGGCCGCTTTCACGTCTCGTCTGGAACTCGCCGAAGACGGGCCACCGTCAGGGTATTCGGCCAGCGTCGTCAGAGCACTAGCGCACCCGACTTCGACGGTGATGGTGGCGAGGTCGTCGCTTGAGTTCGGCCGCGGATGACGATGGCGGCGGGCTTGCCGTGTGTGACTGCAAGTCGCGCGAAACCCAGGCCCGCCATGACCGTCAGGAATGTCCTGCCGCCACGAGGGTGTCCCGGGAACACCCCCGAGGGATGATAGTGACCGGGTAACCGCGGACGATCATGCCGAGTGCGCTGAACAACACTCGGCATGATCGGCAACGGCACTCATTGCAGCATGGGTCTAACGGTAGTATCGGAAGAGCGGTTCGGCGACGCAGACGGGTTTGTCGGTGGCGCTGCATGCGACGGTGGCTGCGACCACGATCTGCACCCCGCCGCTGATGTCCTGGGCCGAAATTATCTCGGCCTCGAGCCGGACCTTCGATCCCGCGGGGACGGGTGCCGGAAACCGGACCTTGTTCAGGCCGTAGTTTACCGCCAGGGACGTGCCCTGAACTTCGAGAACCTGCGCGAACATGACGCTGAGCAACGACAGGGTGAGGTAACCGTGGGCGATGGTACGGCGAAACGGACTTTCCTTGCGGGCCCGTTCCGGGTCGAGATGGATCCATTGGTGATCGTCGGTGGCGTCGGCGAAGGTGGCGATTCGGCCTTGGGTGATCTCGAACCAGTCACTGGGGTCCAGTGTGGTGCCGACGAGGCTCTTCAACCCGTCGACTGTGGTGGTGGTGCGCATGGTGGTTACTTTCGACGCGATGGGCTTGCGGGGTGTGGTGCGGTCAGGTGATGGTGATGCCGCCATCGACGGCGAGTGTTTGTCCGGTGACGTAGCCGGCTGCGTCGGAGGCGAGCCAGATAAGGGTGGCGGCGAGTTCGGTGGCATCGCCGGTGCGCCCGAGCACCATCCGTGACGCGAGGCTGTCAAGGTAGCCGTCGTGATATTGGTCGGTCATCTCGGAGGCGAAGAAGCCCGGGGCGAGCGCGTTGACACGAATTCCCTTGCGGGTGCCCCATATTGTTGGGCGAGGTCTCGGGTCAGACCAATGATTGCGGCTTTGCTGGCGCTGTAGGCGGCCTGGGGCAGACCGGCGGTGGTGAGCCCGAGGACGCTGGAAATGTTGACGATGGAACTGCCGGGTTGCATGACCTTCCCGCACGCCTGGGCGGTCCAGTAGGAGCCGCCCAGGTTGATGTCGATCACCGAGCGGAACTGGTCGGGGGTTTCGCGGGTGGCGGGGTGGGCGCTGGCGACGCCGGCGTTGTTGACGAGAACGTCGACGCGGCCGAACTCTGTCATTGCCGCGTCGACCAGAGCGGCGCACTGATCCGGATCAGCGATGTCGGTAGCCACGGGCAGGGCCCGCCGGCCGGTGGCACGGACAAGTGCGGCGGTGTCGCCGAGTTTGTCGACGCGACGCGCCGCGAGGACGATGTCCGCGCCGGCCTCGGCGAGGGCCTGAGCGAAGGCCACACCGAGACCGGACGAGGCGCCGGTGACGATGGCGACGCGGCCGTCGAGGCGGAATTTGTCGAGCACACTCATGTGTGATGCCTCCTGGGTCAGAACCAGCTGGGGTTCATGTCGAGAGTTGTCCGGTCTCCGCTGGCCAAGAGATCGAGTTGCGGGCCGACCTTGGGTAGCTCGTGGGTGTAAAAGTAGCGGGCGGCCATGCGCTTTCCGTCGTAGAAGTCACCACTCTTACCCTCGGTGGCGATGAGCTGTTCGAGCCACATCCACGCGATGACCGTGTGTCCGAACGCTTCCAAATAGACCGATGAGTTCGCCAACGCGGTCGTCGCGTCACCGGCCGCCCACAAGGCGGCGGTGATGTCGACGATCCGGTTCCAGACGGTGTCGAGGGCGTCGGCGTAACCGGTGGCGTCGCCACCGAGGGACCGAGCCCGCGCGATGGTCGCGGCGATCTTCGATCCGAGTAACCTCAGCCCTGCACCGTCTTGCATGGTGACCTTGCGGCCCAGCAGATCCAGCCCCTGGATCCCGTGCGTGCCCTCGTGGATCGGATTCAATCGGTTGTCGCGGTAGTACTGTTCGACGTCGTAGTCGCGGGTGTAGCCGTAACCGCCGTGCACCTGGATCGCGAGGCTGTTGGCTTCGAGGCACCACTGCGAGGGCCAGCTCTTCGCGATCGGGGTCAGGACGTCGAGGAGCAACGTCGCCTGGTCGCCGGTGGCCGCATCGTCGGCCGTGTCGTGTTCGTCCACCAACTGTGAGCAGTAGAGGCCGAGCGCGAGAGCGCCTTCGACGTAGGACTTCTGGGCCAGCAGCATGCGGCGGACATCGGCGTGTTCGATGATCGGAACCGGCGGCGCGGACGGATCCTTGGCTCCGAGAGGGCGGCCCTGGGTTCGGATCGTCGCGTAGTCGAGCGACTTGCGGTATCCCACGTAGCCGAGGGCGATCGCGAGGAAGCCGACACCGATCCGGGCTTCGTTCATCATGTGGAACATGTAGGACAGGCCGCGGTGTTCCTCGCCGACCAGGAAACCGACAGCACCCGAATTCCCACCCGGGGTGTGGGTGCCGTCGCCGAAAGCGAGCAGGGTGTTGGTGGTGCCGCGGTTGCCCATCTTGTGGTTGAGGCCCACCAAGGTGACGTCGTTGCGTTCGCCGGCGGCACCGTCGGCGCCGGGAAGGTATTTCGGGACGATGAACAGCGAGATGCCCTTGACAC